>DATCDE010000314.1 GCA_036510875.1 Actinomycetes bacterium | reverse complement strand
CCACCCACAGCAGGGGGAACAGGCTGGCCAGCAGCAGGTAGCCCGGGTGCCGCTCGGTTCCCCAGCGCACCAGATAGGCGCCGAACGCAGCGACGACCGCGGCACCCGCGTCGAGGATCAGAGCCCGTCGCAGGTAGGCGGTCTGCCAGCGGCCACCCGGTCGATCGACGGACAATGAGCCGTCCGTCGATCGGGCCGTGGCATCCGGTGCCGCCAGCGCGCCCCTGCCCGGGTAGTCCAGTACCGCCACAATTCCCCCCACCCAGTCGCCCACCCGACTGCTCCTCACCCTAAGGAAGCCCTCACGCCGGTGACCAGCCCAGAAGGTGAACTAGGGCCGAACGTCGGACCCCCGACGACCCGTCCCGTCACGGTGTGTCACAGACTGCTCACTGAAGGTAGGACGCTCAGCTCTCGGACGGGTGGAAGCCGTTCTGGGCGCGACCCAGGCCGTCCCTCAACAGGGTTTCGACGGCGTCCGCAGCACGGTCGACGTGGAACGGAAGCTCCCTGGCCTCGGCCGCGACGAACGGTCGCAACACGTAGTCGGCGGGGTCCATCCGGCCGGGTGGGCGGCCAACGCCGACCCGGACCCGCAGGTACTCCCGGCCGCCGAGCGTGCTGGTGACCGACCGGAGCCCGTTGTGCCCGCCGTCGCCTCCCCCGCGCTTGATCCGCAGCGTGCCGTACGGCAGGTCGAGGTCGTCGTGGATGACGACGATCCGCTCGACCGGCACCTTGAAGAAGTCCCGGATCGCGGCCACCGGTCCGCCGGACTCGTTCATGTAGCACTTGGGCTTGGCGAGAACCACGGGGACGCCGGCCAACCGACCCTCGACGACGTCGGCTCGCCCCTTGTGAGCCTTGAACCGCGAGGACATCCGCCTGGCCAGCAGGTCCGCGACCATGAAGCCGACGTTGTGCCGGGTGGCGGCGTACGCCGGCCCGGGATTCCCCAGGCCGACGACCAGATAGCGGTCCTCAGCCACGGTGGGGATACCCGCCGACGATCAGCTCTCGCTGGACGCCTCGGCCGCCTCGGCAGCCTCGGCGCCCGCCTCGCCCTCGGCCGGCGCCTCGGCAGGAGCCTCCTCCTCGGCCTGCGGGGCGATGATGTGCAGCACCGGCGTGTCAGCGTCGATCCCCAGCGCGGCACCCTCGGGGAGCGACAGCTCACCAGCGGTGATCATGGTGCCGATCTCGAGGCCCTCGACATCGACCGTGATCTCGGTCGGGATGTGGGTAGCCTCCGCCTCGAGGGTGATCGTGGGGTGCACCAGCTCGACGAGGCCGCCGGGGATCCGCCCGTTGGCCACCAGAGCCACCTCGACCGTCACGGTCTCACCGCGCTTGACGATCACCAGGTCGACGTGCTCGAGGGTCTGCTTCACCGGGTCCCGCTGAACGGACTTCGGCAGGGTCAGCTCGACCCCGCTGCCAAGGTCGAGCTCGAGCAGCACGTTGGCGGTCTTCAGTGCCAGCATCAGGTCGTGACCGGGGAGCGCGATGTGCCGCGGGTCGCTGCCATGGCCGTACACGACGGCCGGCACCTGGCCGGCCCGCCGGATCCGCCGAGCCGCGCCCTTGCCGAACTCGCTGCGTGACTCTGCCTTGATTCGGACCTGGCTCACGGTGGGAGGCTCCTCGTGCTCGTCTGCGTGCGGTGAAGGGGTCGGGCATCGACCCGGCGGCGGGCGCAGAGGACACGGACCGCGTCGATCACGGAGGCCGAAGGCGTCCCTCGCCGGGGCAACCCGAGGAGTCTACGCGAGGGCTGCTCCGCGTCTCAAACCGCCGTCCGTGCGACGGCTGGGGACGTCAGGCGTTGCCGTCGAACAGGCTGGTGACCGAGCCGTCGTCGAAGACCTCGCGGATCGCGCGAGCGATCAGCGGCGCGATCGACAGCACGGTCAGCTTGTCGAACTGCTTGTCGTCGCTGATCGGCAGCGTGTTGGTCGTGACGACCTCGGAGATGCGGCTGTTCTTGAGCCGGTCCGCCGCTGGGCCCGAGAAGATGCCGTGGGTCGAGGCGACGATGACCTCGGCCGCCCCGTTCTCGAACAGGGCCTCCGCCGCCTTCACGATCGTGCCACCGGTGTCGATCATGTCGTCGACCACGACGCAGATCCGTCCCTCCACATCACCGACGACCTCGTTGACCATGGCCTCGTTCGGGACGTCCGGGTCGCGGCGCTTGTGGATGATCGCCAGCGGGCTGTTCAGGGTGTCCGTCCAGCGCTCGGCGACGCGGACCCGGCCGGCGTCGGGGGACACGACCGTGAGGCGGGAGACGTCGACCCGGCCACGGACGTACTGCGCCAGCAGCGGCAAGGCGAACAGGTGGTCCACCGGCCCGTCGAAGAAGCCCTGGATCTGCGCAGTGTGCAGGTCAACTGTCATGAGTCGGTGCGCGCCGGCGGTCCGGAACAGGTCCGCCATCAGCCGCGCCGATATCGGCTCGCGGCCCCGGTGCTTCTTGTCCTGGCGGGCGTATCCGTAGAACGGCATGACCACGGTGATCCGCTTGGCGGAGGCCCGCTTCAGCGCGTCGACCATGATCAGGTGCTCCATGATCGAGTGGTTGATCGGCTCGGAGTGGCTCTGCAGCACGAAGGCGTCCGAGCCACGGGCCGACTCCTCGAACCGGACGAAGATCTCGCCGTTGGCGAAGTCGTACGCCGACGTCGGGACCAGCTCGACGCCGAGGTGGTCGGCCACCTCGGTGGCCAGCTCGGGGTGCGCCCGACCGGCGAACAGCTTGAGGGTCTTCTCAGTGGTGGTCTTGATACCGCTCACGAGTGCTGCTCCTCGTCGCCGCCGCCGGTACCCGATGTGCCTGCGCCAGATTGTGACTGATCCGTCGAGGTGCCGGACGCCGCCTCCGCGGCCCGGGCGGACGCCGTGCCGGCACGCTTACGGGCCACCCATCCCAGGATGGTCCGCTGCCGGGCCCGGCCGACGGCCATGGCGCCGGGTGGGACGTCCTCGGTGATGACCGAGCCGGCTGCCGTGTAGGCGCCGTCCCCGATGGTCACCGGAGCAACCAGCATGGTGTCCGACCCGATCCGGACGTGGTCGCCGACCACCGTGCGGTGCTTCGCTACCCCGTCGTAGTTCACGAACACGGTCGCCGCACCGATGTTGGAGCCGTCGCCGATCTCGGCGTCCCCCACGTAGGACAGGTGCGGAACCTTGGCGCCGACGCCAACCTCGGCGTTCTTGATCTCAACGTACGCGCCGGCCTTCGACCCCTCGCCCAGCCGGGTTCCCGGGCGGAGGTAGGTGAAGGGTCCGACGGCGGCGCGCGGGCCGATGTCCGCCTCCTCGCACCAGGCGTGGCGGACCACGGCACCCTCAGCGACCGTCGTGTCGCGCAGCGTGCAACCCGGCCCCACCTGAGCGCCGGCCGCCACGTGCGTACGGCCGTGCAGCCGGGTGTCCTGGTGCAGCACGGCGTCCGGCTCGAGGGTGACGTCAACGTCCACCCAGGTGGTCGCCGGGTCGATGACCGTGACGCCGGCGCGCATCCAGCTGTCCAGGATCCGGTCGCGCAGCACCCGGCGCGCGTGCGCCAGCTGGACCCGGTCGTTGACCCCGAGGACCTCCTCGGCGTCCGAGGCGACAACCGCCCCGACTCGGTGCCCGTCGGCCCGCAGGATCGCCAGCACGTCGGTGAGGTACTCCTCGCCCTGGGCGTTGTCAGTGGTCAGCCGGCCCAGGGCCGAG
>DATCDE010000313.1 GCA_036510875.1 Actinomycetes bacterium | reverse complement strand
AGCGGCTACCGGCGGCTCGCAGTTCTCGGTCAGTGAGGCGTTCAACTGGGGCTGGGCGAAGTTTCAGCAGAACGCAGGCGTCATCATCGTCGCGGCCCTGATCTACTTGGTCGCGATCGCGGTCGTCTACTTCGTCTGGATCCTCATCGGCAGCGCGATCTTCACCAGCAAAGCGTCGATCTCGGTCAACCAGACCACCGGGCAGATCAGCACGACGGGCGGCACCGGGTTCTTCATGACCCTGCTGTTCAGCGCCATCTCCGCGGGTATCTTCTTCGTGCTGTTCGCCTTCCTGCAGGCGTCCGTCATCCGGGGCGCCCTGGCCATCGCGGACGGCAAGAAGCTCGACCTCGGGATGATGTTCAAGACCGACGACCTGGGCGTGGTCCTGGTGGCCGCCCTGATCGTCGGCGCCCTGTCCCTGGTTGGCGTCCTGGCCTGCTACGTGGGCACGATCGTGGTGTCGTTCTTCACCGCGTTCTACCTGTTCTTCGTCCTGGACAAGAAACAGGGCGCCTGGGAGTCGGTGAAGTCCAGCTTCAGTCTGGTCAGCAAGAACATCGGCAACGTGATCGTGCTGATCATCGGCGTCTTCATCGCCTACTTCATCGGCGCGATCCTCTGCGGCATCGGCCTCATCGTCACCGTCCCGGTGGCGCTGCTGGCTTTGACGTACGGTTACCGCCGGCTGCAGGGCGACCCGATCGCCGCCTGACAGATCCCTAACCGTCGCTCGTTGACGGCAGCAGGCCCGCGTCGAAGCAGCTGCGGGTCCCGGTGTGGCAGGCGACGCCGTCCTGGTCGACCGTGACCAGGATGGCGTCGCCGTCGCAGTCCAGGCGCACCTCGCGGACCCACTGCACGTGGCCCGAGGTGTCGCCCTTGCGCCAGTACTCCTGCCGGCTGCGGCTCCAGTAGACGACCCGGCCGGTCGTGAGGGTCCGGTGCAGGGCCTCGTCGTCCATCCAGCCCACCATGAGCACCTCGCCGGTGTCCCACTGCTGGGCCACGGCGGCCACCAGTCCGTGCTCGTCCCGCTTCAGCCGCGCGGCGATGGCCGGGTCGAGGGAGGACGGGCGGGCGGTGCCGGCGGCGGACATGCCGGCCATTGTCCCCGACCGCCGGCGCGGGCGGGCGACGGTCGCCGCAGGCACATAACCTGGGGGCATGACCTCCTTCGCCCAGTCCGAGCGCGCCGCCCTGTCCGAGCTGTTCCTTAAGGTGGGCCCGGACGCCCCCACCCTGTGCGAGGGCTGGGACGCCCGTGACCTCGCCGCCCACCTGGTGGTGCGCGAGCGCCGGCCGGACGCCGCCGTGGGCATCGTGGTCAAGCCGCTGGCCGGTCACCTGGACTCGGTGCAACGCGGCCTGGCGCAAGGCGACTACGACCGGCTGGTGGCCACGGTCCGCTCCGGCCCGCCGTTCCCGCTGACGCTGGTGGACGCGCAGATCAACACCGCCGAGTACTTCGTGCACCACGAGGACGTCCGGCGCGCCCAGGAGGGCTGGGAGCCGCGGGACCTCGACCCGAGGCTCGAGTCGGCGCTGTGGAAGATCCTGAAGATGCGGGGTCGGATGCTGTTCCGGCACTCCTCGGTGGGGGTCGCGCTGCGAAGGCCGGACGGCGCGACCCACGTCGCCAAGGGCGGAGAGCCCATGGTCACCCTGGTCGGACCGGCCAGCGAGCTCCTGCTCTACGCGTTCGGGAGGAGCGGGCACGCGCGGGTGACCGTCGAGGGCGACCCGGACGCAGTGAGCGCTTTCCAGGGCACCGAGCTGGGGCTGTAGGAATGATCAGCGCACCGGTAGCCCGGCGTCGCGCAGGGCGGCCTTGACCTCGCCTATCCGCAGCTCTCCGAAGTGGAAGACACTGGCCGCGAGCACCGCGTCCGCTCCCGCCCCCACAGCGGGGGCGAAGTCGTCGACCCGCCCGGCCCCGCCGCTGGCCACGATCGGCACCGTGACGACCCCGCGAACCGCGCTGATCAGCTCGAGGTCGTAGCCGTCCTTGGTGCCGTCGGCGTCCATCGAGTTGAGCAGGATCTCCCCCGCTCCCAGCTGCGCGGCGCGGGCGGCCCACTCGACCGCGTCGATGCCCGTGCCCTGGCGGCCGCCGTGCGTGGTGACCTCGAAGCCGGAGCCGGTGCGGGTGTCCCCGGTCACCCGCCGGGCGTCCACGGACAGCACGACCACCTGGTTGCCGAACCGGTCGGCGATCTCAGCGATGAGCTCCGGCCGGGCGATGGCCGCGGTGTTAACGCCGACCTTGTCCGCGCCGGAGCGCAGCAGCCGGTCCACGTCCTCGACGGTGCGGACCCCGCCGCCGACCGTGAGCGGGATGAAAACCTGCTCGGCGGTGCGGCGGACCACGTCATAGGTGGTCGCGCGGTCGCCGCTGCTCGCGGTGATGTCGAGGAAGACCAGCTCGTCGGCGCCCTCGGCGTCGTAGGTCCTGGCCAACTCGACCGGATCGCCCGCGTCGCGCAGGTCGAGGAAGTTGACCCCCTTGACGACGCGGCCCGCATCGACGTCGAGGCAGGGGATCACTCGGACGGCGACCGGCATGACGATCAGCGTAGGTGCAGCGGCGGATCGGCGCGGAACGCCTCCACCTCGACCTCGACGAGCATCCGCGCGTCGACGAACCCCGCGACGGCGACCATGGCGGCCGCCGGCCGTACGGTGCCGAACAGCTCCGCGTGGACACGCGCGTCCGGCACGACCACCTGCCGGATGTACATGCGGGTGCGGACCACATCGGCCAGCTCGAACCCGGCCCGCCGCAACGCGTCCAGGGCCACCCCGAAGGCGGTCCGGGCCTGGCCGGCCGGGTCGCCCTCGTGGACCACGACCCCGTCAACGGTGGCCGTGCACCCCGCCGTCCAGGCGTGGCCGCCCGCCACGACCACGCGGGAGTAGCCGACGAGGTCCTCCCAGGGGCCGCCGCTGCCGTGCCGCTCGACCGCGGTCACGCCGAGACCAGGGCCAGCGCCTGCTCCAGGCTGAACGCCCCGGCGTAGAGCGCCTTGCCCACGATGGCGCCCTCCACGCCGAGCGGCACCAGCTCGGCGATGGCGGTCAGGTCGTCCAGCGAGGACACCCCGCCGGAGGCCACCACCGGTCGGTCGGTGCGGGCGCAGACGGCGCGCAGCAGGTCCAGGTTCGGCCCGCGCAGGGTGCCGTCCTTGGTCACGTCGGTGACGACATAGCGGGCGCAGCCGTCCCGGTCGAGGCGGTCGAGCACCTCCCACAGGTCACCGCCCTCCTGGGTCCAGCCCCGGGCGGCCAGCGTGGTGCCGCGCACGTCTAGGCCGATGGCGATCCGGTCACCGTGCTCGGCGATGGCAAACGCGCACCAGGCCGGGTCCTCGAGCGCTGCGGTGCCGATGTTCACCCGGCTGCAGCCGGTGGCCAGCGCCGCGGCCAGGGAGTCGTCGTCGCGGATCCCGCCGGACAGCTCCACGCAGACGTCCAGCCGGCCGACCAGCTGGGCCAGCAGCTCGCGGTTGGACCCCCGGCCGAACGCGGCGTCCAGGTCGACCAGGTGGATCCACTGCGCGCCGGCCCGCTGCCAGGCCAGGGCCGCCTCCAGCGGGTCGCCGTACCCGGTCTCGGTGCCCGCCGCGCCCTGGACCAGGCGGACCGCCTGGCCGCCGGCGACGTCCACCGCGGGCAGGAGTACGAGCGACATGGTCAGGACCTCCGGTCGTCGAGCAGCACGAGCAGCACGGGCGCGAACAGCAGGGACAGGCCCAGGACGGCCAGCCGCGGGTACCACGAGTCCAGCAGCAGGAACGAGCCCACCTGGACGAGGACGACGCCCAGGACGACGAGCGCCCGGCGCTGCCGCCGCCGGGACTCCAGCACGCCGCGCGGCCGGGCCACCCGCACCCGCTGCGGCAGCGTGCCGCGCAGCGCCTTCCTGCGGGCCGCCCTCGCCGCCTCCCGGTGATCCCGCTCGGCGGCGGCCGCCTGGGTCCGCGCGCGAGCGGCGTCCTGCTCGGCCCGGCGCTGTGCCCGAGCCTTGCTCATCGCAGCGTCCGGACCCAGTTGGCCAGCAGCGTGGCCCCCGCGTCACCGGACTTCTCCGGGTGGAACTGGGTGGCGCACAACGGGCCGTTCTCGACGGCGGCCACAAACGGCTCGCCGTGCTCGGCCCAGGAGACCAGCGGGGAGGCGACGCTGTCCCCCGCCGCCAGCTCCCAGCGCCGGACCGCGTAGGAGTGCACGAAGTAGAACCGCTCCTGCTCCACCCCCGCGAACAGGGTGGAGCCCTCGGGCACGGTCACCGTGTTCCAGCCCATGTGGGGCAGCACCGGTGCGTGCAGCCGCTCGACGACGCCCGGCCACTCCCCGCAGCCCGGCGTGTCGACCCCGTGCTCCACGCCATGGTCGAACAGCACCTGCATGCCGACGCAGATGCCGAGGACGGGGCGCCCGCCGGCCAGCCGGCGTCCGATCACCTGCGGCCCGTCGACCGCTCGCAGCCCGGCCATGCAGGCGGCGAAGGCGCCAACACCGGGGACGACGAGCCCGTCGGCCTCCAGCGCCAGCGACCGGTCGGCCGTGACGGTGACGTCGGCCCCGGTACGGGCCAGCGCCCGCTCGGCCGAGCGCAGGTTGCCCGAGCCGTAGTCGAGCACGGCCACCCGCGGCGCGCTCTCGACCGAGAGCATCTACAGGCTGCCCTTGGTGGACGGCACGCCGGTCACCCGCGGGTCCAGCGCCACGGCGTCGCGCAGCGCCCGCGCGACCGCCTTGAACTGCGCCTCGACCACGTGGTGGGCGTTGCGGCCGGACAGCACCCGCACGTGCAGGCAGACCTGGGCGCTCGCCACGAACGACTCCCAGACGTGCCGGGTCAGCGTGGTGTCGTAGCTGCCGATCAGCTCCACCAGGTCGGGCTCGGTGTGCCCGAGGTACGGCCGCCCGGACAGGTCGACAGCGGCCTGAACGAGCGTCTCGTCCAGCGGCACGAGCGCGTCGCCGAACCGGCGGATCCCGGCCTTGTCGCCGAGCGCCTCACGCAGCGCCTGACCGACCGCGAGGGAGGTGTCCTCCACCGTGTGGTGGGCGTCGACCTCGAGGTCCCCGGTGGTCCGCACGGTCAGGTCGAACCCACCGTGCCTGCCCAGCTGGGCCAGCATGTGGTCGTAGAACGGCACGCCGGTCGCGACGTCGGTGCTGCCGGTCCCGTCCAGGTCGAGCTCGACGAGGACGTCGGACTCCTTGGTGACGCGCTGCACGCGGGCCGAACGGCTCACGGGGTGACCTCCTTGAGGGCGGTGCGGAAGGAGTCCATCTCCTCGGGGGTGCCCACGCTGACCCGCAGCCAGCCGTCCGGGCCGGTCTCCCGGACGAGCACGCCGCGGTCCAGCAGACCCTGCCAGACTCGGTGCCGGTCGGGGAACGTCCCGAACAGCACGAAGTTGGCGTCCGAGTCGGCCACCGTGAAGCCGCCGCCCCGCAGCCAGTCGACCAGGGCGTCCCGCTCCTCGCGCAGCGCGTCGACGGCGGCCAGCAGCTCGCCGGAGCGGCCCAGAGCGGCCGTGGCGACCGCCTGGGTCACCGCGGACAGGTGGTAGGGCAGCCGCACCAGCCGGACGGAGTCGACGACGGCCGGCGAGGCCACCAGGTAGCCCAGCCGGGCTCCGGCCAGCGCGAACGCCTTGCTCATGGTGCGGGTGACGACCAGCCGCGGCTGGTCGGGCAGCAGGGTCAGCGCGCTGGGCGTGCCGGGCCGCCGGAACTCCGCGTACGCCTCGTCCACCACGACCAGCCCGGGCGCCGCCGCGCACACCGCCCCGACGACGTCCAGCGGCAGCGCCGTGCCGGTCGGGTTGTTCGGCGAGGCCAGCAGCACGACGGCCGGCTGGTGCTCGCGGACGGCGGCCACGGCCCGATCCGGGTCGAGGGTGAAGTCCGGCTCCCGGTCGGCCGTGACGTACCCGGTGAACGTGTCGCGGCAGTAGTCCGGGTACATCGAGTAGGTCGGGGCGAAGCCCAGCGCCACCCGGCCCGGCCCGCCGAAAGCCTGCAGCAGCTGCAGCATGACCTCGTTCGAGCCGTTGGCCGCCCACACCCGTTCGACCGGGACGGCGACGCCCTCGCGGTCGGACAGGAAGCCGCCGAGCGCCCGCCGCAGCCCGGTCGCCTCCCGGTCGGGGTAGCGGTTGAGCCCGCCGGCCACCGCCGCGACCGCCGCGGCGATGTCGGTCACCAGGGCGGCCGACGGCGGGTACGGGTTCTCGTTGACGTTCAGCCGCACCGGGACGTCCAGCTGCGGCGCGCCGTAGGGGGTCCGCCCCCGCAGGTCGTCGCGCAGCGGGAGGTCGTCGAGGCCGGCCATCAGGCGTCCCTGGGCACGCGGATGCGCACGGCGTCCACGTGCGCCGCGAGGTCCTCGGCCCGGCCGAGCGCGTCGATGTGCCCGGCCACCGCGGCCAGCGCGGCCCGGTCGTACTCCACCACGTGGATGCCGCGCAGGAACGACCCGACCGACAGCCCGCCGGAGTGCCGGGCCGTGCCGCCCGTGGGCAGCACGTGGTTGGAGCCGGCCAGGTAGTCGCCCAGGCTCACCGGGGCGTACGGACCCACGAACACCGCGCCGGCGTTGCGCACCCGGGCGGCCCGCTGCGCGGCGTCCCTCGTGATGACCTCCAGGTGCTCCGCGGCCCACTCGTCGACCACCCGCAGCCCCTGGTCGAGGTCGTCGACCAGGGCCATCGCGCTCTGGTTGGCCAGCGCCGTGCGCACCCGCTCCTCGTGCCGGGTGGCCGGGACCTGCTTGGCCAGCTCGGCATCGACGGCGTCCAGCAGCTGCTCGCTGTCGGTGACCAGCAGGCAGGAGGCCTGCGGGTCGTGCTCGGCCTGCGCCACCAGGTCGGCGGCCACGGCGGCCGGGTCGGCCGAGTCGTCGGCCAGGATGCCGATCTCGGTGGGCCCGGCCTCCGCGTCGATCCCGACGACACCCTTGAGCAGCCGCTTGGCGGCTGCCACGTAGACGTTGCCAGGGCCGGTCACCAGGTCCACCCGGGGGCAGCTGGCCGTGCCGTAGGCGAACATCGCGACCGCCTGCGCCCCGCCGACGGCGTACACCTCGTCGACCCCGAGCAGCGCGCAGGCCGCGAGGATCGCCGGGTGCGGCAGCCGGCCGTACTCGGGGTGCGGCGGCGAGGCCACCGCGAGCGACTCGACGCCGGCCACCTGGGCCGGGACGACGTTCATGACCACGCTGCTGGGGTAGGCGACCAGGCCGCCCGGCACGTAGAGACCCACCCGGCGGACCGGGACCCAGCGCTCGGTGACCCGCGCGCCCGGCGCCACGTCGACCGTGACGGCGCCCCGCAGTTGGGCCGCGTGCACCAGCCGGGCCCGCCGGATCGCCTCCTCGAGGGCGGCCCGCACGGCGGGGTCGAGGTCGGCCAGGGCCTTCTCCAGGACCGCCACGGGCACCCGCAGCTCGTCCAGCTGGACCCGGTCGAAGCGCGCGGTCCACTCCCGCACGGCGTCGTCGCCGCGGGCCCGGACGTCGGCACAGATGGGGCGCACCGACTCCACCGCGGCCGCCACATCGAACAGGGCGCGGGGCAGCACGTCCCGTGGGTCCACGGTGGAGCCGCGCAGGTCGAGGCGGGAGATCATCCACCCAGTCTACGAAGGCGGCCCTGGCGCCCCCGGCCTATGGTGGGCCGATGGCCGAGCGGATCCCGCTGTTCCCGCTGGGGACGGTGCTGTTCCCCGGGGTGGTGCTGCCGCTTCGGATCTTCGAGGAGCGGTACCGGCAGCTGCTCGCGGACCTGCTCGACCGGCCCGAAGCGGAGCAGGTGTTCGGCGTGCTGGCCATCCGGGAGGGCCGCGAAGTCGGGGCCGACGGCGTCCGCAGCCTGTACGAGGTCGGCTGCACGGCGCGGCTGCGGCTGGTGGAGCCGACCGAGGACGGCAGCATCCGGGCGGTCACCAGCGGCGCGCGACGGTTCCGGCTGCTGTCACTGGACCCCTCCACCGCGCCGTACCCGACCGCGCGGGTCGAACCGCTGCCCGAGCCCCTGGGCGAGTGCCCGCCGGCCCTCGCGGACGCCGTCACCCGGCTGTTCCTGCAGTACCGGGCCGAGCTGCTCGGGGTGGACGCGGCCATCGAGCTGCCGGCCGACCCGGGGCGGCTGGCCTACGTCGTCGCGGCGTCCCTGCTCATCGGGATCGCCGACCAGCAGCGCCTGCTGGCCGCCCCGGACGTCGGCGCCCGGCTGCGTGCCGAGCAGGCCCTGATGCGCCGGGAGCGGGCGATCGCGGCCAACCTGCCCAGCGTGCCCGGCGTGAACCTCCCCCGATCGCCGCCGGCACCCAACTAGGGTCGGCGACCGTGGCCGGAACTCCCGCGACGGTGGCCCTGACCCGGGCCAAGGTGCCCTTCACCGAGCACGCCTACGCCCACGACCCGGCGGCCGGGTCGTACGGGCTCGAGGCGGCCGCCGCGCTCGAGGTGACCCCCGCGCGGGTGTTCAAGACCCTGCTGGCCCGGGTGGACGGCGCGCTGACCGTGGCCGTCGTCCCGGTGAGCGGCCAGCTGGACCTCAAGTCGCTGGCCGCGGCGGCCGGCGGCAAGCGGGCCGAGATGGCCGACCCGAAGGACGCCGAGCGGGTCACCGGCTACGTGGTGGGCGGAATCAGCCCGGTCGGCCAGCGCAAGGCGCTGCCCACGGTCGTGGACGCCACGGCATCGGGGTTCCCGACCGTGTTCGTCTCCGGGGGACGCCGGGGGCTGGACATCGAGCTGGCGCCCGCGGACCTGGTGCGGTTCACCCGAGCGACGGTGGCTCCGATCGGTCGGCCCGGCTGACCGGCCCGGACGGGAACAGCAGGTCCGGGACCACCCAGGCGAGCAGGGCGAGCAGCGGCTCGACGACCAGGGCGCCGTGCATGCCCAGCCGCAACGGGACGTCGACGAGCGAGCCGACCGGCAGCTTGGCGGCCGCGGCCAGGTCGACCCGGCCCAGCCAGGAACCGACGCCCCAGCCGAGCGCGGCCCCCGCCGTGCCACCGAGGGCGAGGCCCAGGACGGCCGAGTAGCCGCTGCTGCGGGCCAGCCACCAGGTGAGCAGCCCGGCCGCCAGGCCGACCGCCCCGGTGAGCAGGACGAACCACGCGTCGGAGGCGATGAACTGCTGCGGCTGCGGGTCGACGAAGAAGCCGCCGTCCTTCTGGATCCGCAGCTGGGCGACCGGCGCGACCAGCCACCACAGCACCCCGACGGGCAGGCCGAGCGCGGTGAGCCCGCCGACCAGGACGACGAGGACCCGCAGCGCGCGCCCGGCTGCGACCCGCGGCGGGGCCGCCGGCACGACGTCGGGTGTGATCACCCGGGAACCCTACGGCCGGGTCCGCCCGCGTGCCGCACGGGATGGCCGGGTGTCAGGCGATGCTGCCGGGGCCGAGCAGCGCCTTGAGGTCGCCGAACAGGGCCGGGCTCGGAGTGACCCGCAGCCGGTCGTCGAGGCGCATGACTGTGGTGCGGCCGCTGGCCTGCAGCTGCAGGTGCACCTCGGTGACCCCCGGATGGGTGGCCAGCACCTCCTTGAGCCGGTCCACCACGGGGGGCACGCACCGGTTCACCGGCAACGTGATCACGACCGGGCCGCGCGGCCCGTCGGAGAGGTCCGGCACGGTGACCTCCATGGCCACCAGCCGCGGGACGTCCTCGCGCTTGTCCAGCCGGCCGCGGACCACGACCACGACGTCCTCGGCCAGCTGGGTCGCGACCAGCTGGTAGGTCTGCGGGAAGACCATGACGTCGATGACGCCCTCGAGGTCCTCGAGGGTGGCGATCGCCCAGGAGTCGCCGCGCTTGGTCACCTTGCGCTGCAGGCCGGTGATCAGCCCGGCCAGCGTGACCGGAGCGCCGTCCGAGCGGTCGTCGTCGCCCATGATCTCGGCGATCGAGCAGTCCGCGGCCTGGGCGAGCACGTGCTCCAAGCCGAACAGCGGGTGGTCGGAGACGTACAGGCCGAGCATGTCCCGCTCGTGCGCGAGCAGCACCGACTTCTCCCACTCCCCCATCGGGATGGTGAGGTCCAGGCCGAACGGCTTGGCGCCCACGTCGTCGCCGCCGAACAGGTCGAACTGGCCGATCGCCTCGGCCCGCTTGGTCTCCAGGACAGCGTCGATGGCCTCGATGTGGACGGCGACCAGGCCGCGCCGGGTGTGGCCCAGCGAGTCGAAGGCGCCGGCCTTGACCAGGGACTCGACCACCCGCTTGTTGCAGGCGTTGGCGTCGACCTTGGCCAGGAAGTCGGCGAAGTCGCCGAACCGGCCCTTGGCCTTGCGGGTGGCGATGATCGAGGCCACCACGTTCTCGCCCACGTTGCGGATCGCCGACAGCCCGAACCGGATGTCGCTGCCCACCGCGGTGAAGTTGGAGTCCGACTCGTTGACGTCGGGGGGCAGCACCTTGATGCCCATCCGGCGGCACTCGCCGAGGTACAGCGCGCTTTTGTCCTTGTCGTCCTTGACGGAGGTGAGCAGCCCCGCCATGTACTCGGCCGGGTAGTTGGCCTTGAGGTACGCCGTCCAGTAGGAGACCAGGCCGTAGCCGGCCGTGTGCGCCTTGTTGAACGCGTAGTCGGAGAACGGGACCAGGATCTCCCACAGCGTCTTGATCGCGGCGTCGGAGTAGCCGTTCGCGCGCATCCCCTCGGAGAACGGGATGTACTCCTTATCGAGAATCGCCTTCTTCTTCTTGCCCATGGCCCGGCGCAGCAGGTCGGCGGCGCCGAGGCTGTAGCCGGCCAGCTTCTGGGCGATCGCCATGACCTGCTCCTGGTAGACGATCAGCCCGTAGGTGTCGTCCAGGATGTCGGCCAGCGGCTCGGCGAGCTCGGGGTGGATGGGGACGACCGGTTTGCGGCCGTTCTTGCGGTCGGCGTAGTCGTTGTGCGCGTTCGCGCCCATCGGGCCAGGGCGGTACAGGGCAAGGACAGCGGAGATGTCCTCGAAGTTGTCCGGCTGCATCGCGCGCAGCAAGGAGCGCATCGGGCCGCCGTCCAGCTGGAACACCCCGAGGGTGTCGCCGGTGGACAGCAGCTCGTAGGTCGGCCGGTCGTCGAGCGGGAGCTCCTCGAGGACGAGGGTCTCACCGCGGTTGACCGCGATGTGCTCAAGGCAGTCGTCGAGCACGGTGAGGTTGCGCAGGCCCAGGAAGTCCATCTTGAGCAGTCCGAGCGCCTCGCAGGCCCCCATGTCGAACTGGGTGATGATCGCGCCGTCCTGCTCGCGGCGCTGGATCGGGATGACATCGAGCAGCGGTTCGGCGCAAAGGATCACGCCGGCCGCGTGCACGCCCCACTGCCGCTTCAGGCCCTCCAGGCCGCGCGCGGTGTCGACGACCTTGGCGACGTCCGGCTCGGTCTCGTACAGCTGGCGGAACTCGGCGGCCTCGCCGTACCGGGGGTTGCTCTCGTCGAAGATCCCGGACAGCGGGACGTCCTTGCCCATGACCGCCGGCGGCATCGCCTTGGTGATCCGGTCGCCGAGGGCGAAGGGGTAGCCGAGCACCCGGGCGGCGTCCTTGACCGCGGCCTTCGCCTTGATCGTGCCGTAGGTGATGATCTGGGCGACCCGCTCCTCGCCGTACTTCTCGGTGGCGTAGCGGATCATGTCGGCGCGCCGGCGCTCGTCAAAGTCCATGTCGATGTCGGGCATGGACACGCGCTCGGGGTTGAGAAACCGCTCGAACAGCAGACCGTGCTTGATCGGGTCCAGCTCGGTGATGCCCAGCGCGTAGGCGATGAGCGCGCCGGCCGCGGAGCCGCGGCCCGGGCCGACCCGGATCCGGTTCTCCTTGGCGTAGCGGACGAGGTCGGCGGTGACCAGGAAGTAGCCGGGGAAGCCCATCTGGCAGATGACGCCGACCTCGTACTCGGCCTGCTTGCGGTGCGACTCGGGGACGCCGCCGGGGAACCGGGCGGCCAGCCCCCGCTCGACCTCCTTGACCAGCCAGGACTCCTCGGTCTCCCCTGCCGGGACCGGGAACCGCGGCATCAGGTTGCGTCCCTCCGCGAACTCGATGGCGCACCGCTCGGCGACCAGCAGCGTGTTGTCGCAGGCCTCGGGCAGCTCCCGCCACACCTCGCGCATCTCGGCCGGGGACTTGAGGTAGAAGTCGCGGGCGTCGAACCGGAACCGGTTCGGGTCGGCCAGGGTCTTGCCGGTCTGCACGCACAGCAGCGCCTCGTGGGCGTCGGCGTGCGACGCGTGCGTGTAGTGCAGGTCGTTGGTGGCCAGCAGCGGCAGGTCGAGCTCGGCTGCGATCCGCAGCAAGTCGGCGTGGGTGGACTTCTCGATCGCCAGGCCGTGGTCCATGACCTCGACGAAGAAGTTGTCCCTGCCGAGGATGTCGCGGTAGTTGGCCGCGGCAGCGAGTGCCTTGTCGTACTGCCCGACCTGCAGCCAGCGGTTGACCTCGCCGGAGGGGCAGCCGGTGGTGGCGATGATCCCCTTGCCGTAGGTCTCCAGCAGCTCACGGTCGAACCGGGGCTTGCGGTAGGACCCCTCGAGGCTGGCCAGGCTGGACAGCCGGAACAGGTTGTGCATGCCCTGGGTGGTCTCGGCCAGCAGGGTCATGTGGGTGTACGCCTGCTTGCCCTTGCCCATGCCCTCGGTGCCGGCCTCGCCGACGTTCACCGCGGCGGAGCCGAACTCGAACGGCTGCCGGTCGAACCGGCTGCCGATGGGGACGTAGTAGCCCTCCATGCCGATGATCGGCTTGACCCCGGCCGCCTTGGCCTTCTTCCAGAAGTCGTAGGCGCCGTACACGTTGCCGTGGTCGGTCATGGCCAGGGCGGGCATCTGCAGCCGCGCGGTCTCGGCGAACAGGTCGTCGAGGCGGGCCGCGCCGTCGAGCATGGAGTACTCGGTGTGCACGTGCAGGTGCACGAACGAGTCACCCATGGATGCGAGACCTCCCAGCTGCGGGCTGCGGCAGCCGGGGGAAGGCGGCGCGGCCGTGCCAGTTCGGAACCGACTGTAGCCCGCCCGGCGACAGGCTCCGACCCCGACACCCTGAGTCGGTCAGGGTGAGGACGACGGACAGCTCGTCCGCACCCTGACAGGTCTCAGCCGCGGGAGACCAGGGCGGTGAGGACGTCGTACTGGGGGTCCTCCAGCGCGATGCCGGCGGCCGCCAGGTTCTCCTCGAGGTGCTCCAGCGACTTGGTCCCGGGGATCGGCAGGATGGCCGGCGAGCGGCGCAGCAGCCAGGCCAGGGCCAGCTGGCCGGGGCTGTGGCCGGTGGTGCGCGCCATCGCGTCCAGGATGCCGCCGGGGCGGGCCAGCGTGCCGTTCGCGAACGGGAACCACGGGATGAACGCGATGCCCTCGCGCTGGCAGTGGTCCACCAGGTCCTCGGCCGCGCGGTGGCCGAGGTTGTACAGGTTCTGCGCCGAGACGATCGGCGCCACCACCCGGGCCGCCTCGAGCTGCGCCACGGTGACCTCGGACAGCCCGATGTGGCGAATCTTGCCGGCGTCCTGCAGGTTCTTCAGCGCCCCGACCTGGTCCTCCAGCGGCAGCCGGTTGTCGACCCGGTGCAGCTGGTACAGGTCGATGGTCTCCACCCGCAGCCGGCGCAGGCTCATCTCCACACACTGGGTGAGGTACTCGGGCAGGCCGATCGGGTGCCACTGGTCCGGACCGGTGCGGGCCAGCCCGCCCTTGGTGGCGATGGTCACCCCGTCGTAGGGGTGCAGCGCCCGGGCGATGAGCTCCTCGGACACGAACGGCCCGTAGGAGTCGGCGGTGTCGATGAAGTCGACCCCCAGCTCCACCGCCCGGCGCAGCACGGCGACGGCCCCCTCGGGGTCGGCCGGGGGTCCCCAGATGCCGGGGCCGGTGATCTGCATCGCGCCGTAGCCGAGCCGGGTGACCGTCAGATCGCCGCCGAGGGTGAACGTTCCGCTGGCGGCCGCCGGCCGCGGGCAGGGCTGGGTCATGGCCCCATCCTCCCTGCCCTGGCCGGGCACCGCCGACCGGGGCGGGCTACAGCAGCCGGGTCATGTGCCGGTGCGGTATGCCGGCGTCGTCGAAGACCGCACCGTGCGCGCCATAGCCGAGCCGCTCGTAGAACGCGACGGCGTGGGTCTGCGCGCCCAGGTACATCACCAGCAGGCCGCGCTCGCGGGCCCGCGCCTCGATCGCCCGGACCAGGACGGCGCCCAGGCCGGTGCCGCGTACCTCGAGGGAGACGGCCAGCCGCCCCAGGTGGGCCACCTCCCCGAGCCCCGGGTCGACCCCCTCGAACCCGGGCGGCTCGACGACCAGCCGACCGGCCCCGACCGGCTGGTCCTCGACCCGCACCAGGAAGTGGTCGGCCGTCGCGTCCCGTTCGTCCTGCTCCAGGTCGACCGGGACGTCCTGCTCGACCACGAACACCTCGCGCCGGACGGCCAGGGCGGCCGTGACGTCGTCCGGGGCGGTGACCCGCTCGACGGTCAGCCGGCTCACGACTCCGCTCGCAGCGTCTCCAGCGCCGCGGCCAGGTCGGCCGGGTACGCCGAGGTGAACGCGACCGGCAGCCCGGTGGCCGGGTGATCGAAGGCCAGCCGGACGGCGTGCAGCCACTGCCGGGTCAGACCGAGCCGGGCCGCCAGCACCGGGTCCGCGCCATAGGTCAGGTCGCCCACGCAGGGGTGCCGCAGCGCCGCCATGTGCACCCGGATCTGGTGGGTGCGACCGGTCTCCAGGTGGATCTCCAGCAGGCTGGCCGCGCGGAACGCCTCGAGCGTCTCGTAGTGCGTGATGCTGGCCCGGCCGCCGGCCACGACCGCCCACTTGTAGTCGTGGGTCGGGTGCCGGTCGATCGGGGCGTCGACGGTGCCGCGGGTCGGGTCGGGGTGCCCCTGCACCAGGGCGTGGTAGGTCTTGTCGACCGTGCGCTCCTTGAA
>DATCDE010000312.1 GCA_036510875.1 Actinomycetes bacterium | reverse complement strand
ACGTCGCCCAGGGCGCCGACGAGACCCGCATTCGCTCGACCTCGTGTCCTGGTCGTCGTTGCCGCGCTGCTGCTGGTTACGGCCTGCACCGGTGGACCTTCGCCGTCTCCTTCCCCGTCCGCGTCTGCGTCGGGTTCCGCGCCGTCGGGGGCTGGCTCCTCGCCCCGGTCGGACCTCACCGCTGGGCTCAGCGCTCCGCTGTCGATCACCCCGGTCCAGCAGGCGAACCTGGACAACTACCAGATCAGCCTGCTGGCGAGTACGAAGTCCGGGCAGGTGTGGGCGGCCGCCGACAAGATGAACGCCAACCACACCAACCTCGGCGTCTGGCATGGCACGGTCGGTCGCCCGGGCACCTTCTACCCGATCGGCAACGTCGGAGGGATCGCGGTGGCACCCGACGGGAGCCCGTGGATCGCGGTGGGCACGTCGCTACTGACCTACCGGGGCGGGGCATGGCGAAGCGTCGTGTGGCCGAGCGAGTGGACCGTGGTCGCCGTCAGCAACCCGATGGTCGCACCGGACGGAGTGGTCTGGGCGGGCCTGAGCTCGAGTGACCAAGCCGCCCGGGAACGCAACCTGACCCTGCTGCGCTACGACGGCACAGCCACCCGCCTGCCCGGACTGCCCTTCCACCCGATGAGCGGCCGGCCCGAGCTGGTCATGGCGGCCGACGGCAGCGTGTGGACCAGTAGCGGCAGTGTCGGGGACCCCGGGATCGCCGAACTGGGTGGTCTGCAGCGGTACGACGGGACGGCGTTGAGGTCAGTGCGACCGCTCGGCGGGACCAAGGACGTGCCTGCCCTGGTCGCCGCGGATCCCCAGGGGCCGGTGTGGGCGTACCTGGTCGACGTCGAGCCGGTTGCTGGCACGACCGGCCAGTACTGGACCGGGTCTCGGGCGCTGGCCCGCTTCGACGGCACCGCCTGGACCACCTTCACCGGCGGGCTGCCCGACGGAATCCCGACCTCGATGGTCGCGGTGAAGGGCGTCGTGTGGGCGGTGATGGCGGTGCCAGTCCCTTGGGAGACTCCGGGCCCGGTGACCACCGGCCTGTATCGCTTCGACGGCACCAGCTGGTCCCCAATCACCGTCGCCTCCAACCTCGACCTGAACCTCGACCTGTCCATCACGGACGTCCTGTCCGCGAACCCGGACGGGACCGTGTGGGTTCTCCTCGGCAGCAGCGTTCTGCGCCACGTTTCACCCGGTCTCCCCTGGTGACCGGGCGGGGCGATCGACCAGCGAGGGTCAGCGCGACGGCAACCAGATCACCTGGGCGACCTTCACCTCGCCCTTGACCGTCCGCAGGTTGAACACCAGCACACCAGTGCTGTCAAGGTTCCCCGTCACGTGCGCCGTCACCGAGACCTGGGTGTCGCTCGACACGGCGGGGCGGCTCAGCGAGTCGATAGACAGCCCGGCGTCGAAGTCGGCCTGCACCAGACTCGCCAACTGCTGACCGGAGAACGGACCGAACTGTCCCTGCGGCCCGCTGGACTCCCACGTCCAGTAGCCGCTGGTCGCCTGCTCAAGCGCACCAAGATCGTGGCTGTTCGCCGCATCCAACCAGGCCCTCGCCGCAGCGGTGACCGCCTGCTCACTGCTGGTCTGGTGGTGGTCCACATACAGCCAAGTCCCCGATCCAGCCAGTCCCAGCAGCGCCGCCACCAGGGCGACCACCAACCCCCAGCTGTGAGCCCACCGATGAACCCTGCTGGGGGGCCGGCCGTCCGCAGGTCCCTGCTCGATCAGGTCAGGCACGACCCGGGCGAACACGGCCGCCTTCTCCTGATCGGACAAACTCACGACCCCAAACCTCCCCACCGCACCGGCGCTGCCTCCGACTTTCCCTCGCCTCCAGCGTCGCCCTGCCCGACCCCTGAGGAGCAGAGGACAACGGCCTTGAGGCTGTCTCCGTCCCTGCACCCGCAGTTCTCCGTTGCCTCACGGCGGGACAACGGCCCTCGCGGCCAGTCTTCCGCACCCGTGGGCGCCAATCGCCTGGGTAGCAGTTCCTCCCGCAGCCCGTCCCACCTCGACTACCCGCAGACTCAGTGTGCAAAGCAAAACGCACTTACTGGGCCGGTTATTGCGCGCTGCGTCTCTCTCCTCCACGCACTCGACTGTGCCCGGTCTCACGCGGTGGGCAATCACTCGGCTCACCTCTGCACGTCAGCCACGGCCGCCGGCCGAGGCACCACCGAGCCGGTGGCCCCGACGCTGTGAGGCCGCGTGTCGCTCCCGCGCACGCATCTTGGTTGGTGGTCGCCTGGAGTCGACGTCCGGCGGGTTGCTGCCGCAGACGACACTTGTCCCACCTGTTGCCGTGGTGGCCGGGGGGAACGCGCAGCCCGGCGGGGACGTCGAACGGGCTCAAGGGTTGTCCGGAGATCGGCAGGAGGTGGTCGTGGCCGGATCGCCCCCGGCGATCGGGACGTCAGCGCGGATCGTGCCACTGCTCGGCGGCCTGTTCAAGGATGCCAGCGATAAGCGTCGACGACCTCCAGCTGGCCAACGGCGG
>DATCDE010000311.1 GCA_036510875.1 Actinomycetes bacterium | reverse complement strand
GTCGGCAAGGCCGGGAAGGGCGCCGAGGTCGCGGTGGAGGCTACCTACGGGTGGTACTGGGCGGTGGATGCCTTGTCCGACGCCGGGTTCGACGTGCATCTGGCGCACCCTCGGGGGATCGCGTCGATGCAGGACCGGCGGGCCAAGACCGACCAGTTGGACGCGCGGGAGCTGGCGGACCTGCTGCGGATCGGCCGGCTCGCGCAGGCGTGGATCGCCCCGCCGGAGCCAACTCGATACCGCCGTGGTTGCCGGTCACCTGTTGGAGCGGATGGTCGAGTAGGAGCTGCCGTCCACGTTGATGCCATTGACGCCGTTGTTCTGCGCTAGCACGTTCTGGATCAGGCCGTGATCACCGGCCAGGAAGATGCCATCGCCGCTCGCTTCCTCGACGGTGAATCCCCGAATGGTCACGTTCGGCGCGAGAACGGTGAAGGCGTTGCTGCCGATGAGGTTGTAGAGAGGAGATGACATGTCGTCACCCGGGTCCACCACAGCGTTGGCCCCCTGCAGGGTCACCGGGAAGCCGAGGACGACGTCCTCGGTGCAGGTGCCCGGACACACCTGAACTGTTCCCCCTGGCCCGGCGGCGGCAACCCCACCGCTGATCGTGATGTAGGCGGCCTTGCCCGCACACGATCCGCTGGAACTGACGAACACCTTCGACGGGCCAGCGGCAGCGGCCGCCGAGGTGACCGCCGTCGGGAAGGCCCCCAGCAGGACACCAACCCCCAGCACAGAAAGCACTCTGAGTCGCATGGCCTTTCCCCCTGCCTCCAGGTCGCGATCCCAACGTCGCGACACGTAGCCCCCGTCAGCCCCCGGAAGACCGAGCGGGGCTACACCGGCAGCGTCTACTTAGCCCGGATCCACCGCATTGCCCGGGGATGGCGGCGTTGATGTCGGTGTGGTGAGTCGCCTGCGTGTGGGCGTGGTGATGCCGTCGGGTGCTCCGGCTCTTCCACGTTTGGGTTTCCGGTCGGGTCCTGTCGGACGGGTGGACGGGTCAGGTCGTGAGCGGTGGTCCGGTGCTGACGACGAGCAGTCGTCGCCAGCCGTGCTGCCATGGCCAGCCAGGAGTTCGGAGTCGAGTTCATCTGCACGCATCTGCAGGTGGCTCCGAGCAGCTACTACGACGCGAAGAAGCGGCAGATCGAGCCGTCGGCCCGGGCCGTGCGGGAACCGTAACTGGGCTGTTTCATCTCTTGACTTGGGTGGACAGGCGGTTGTCTAGTGAGCCGACCTACGGTTCCTTCGAGGTGTGCCATGAGCGTGCATGACGATCGGGTCGCTGAGTTTCACCGCCTGCACTCCTCGGGTTGCTTCGTCATGCCGAATCCGTGGGACGTCGGCAGCGCGCTGGCCCTGGAGCAGATGGGCTTCCGGGCGCTGGCAACGACGAGCGCCGGCTTCGCCTGGACGCTAGGTCGGGCCGACAAAGGGGTCGGGCTGGAAGAGACACTGGAGCATCTGCGGGCCGTCGTCGATGCAGTGTCGCTGCCGGTGAACGCGGACTTCGAGGGCGGTTACGCGGTCCACCCAGACCAAGTCGGCGCAAACGTGCAGCGCGCTGCGGCGACCGGGATCGCGGGACTGTCGATCGAGGACTCCACCGGCGACGAGGCTGATCCACTGTTCTCGTTCGACCTAGCCGTCGAACGGGTGCGCGCGGCGCGAGCAGCGATCGACGACACCGGGACGGGCGTCGTGCTCACCGCCCGGTCGGAAGGGTTCGTCGTCGGCCGCCCTGACATCGACGACACGATCCTACGGCTCCGTGCCTACGCCGAAGCCGGTGCGGACTGCCTCTACGCCCCGCGGATCGACACCGTTGAACACGTCTCGGCCATTGTGGCCGCGGTGGCACCCAAGCCCGTGAACCTGCTGATCCATACCCGGTTCATCACCGTCGCGGAGGCTGCCGCGCTGGGAGTGCGCCGGATCAGCGTCGGGGGCACGCTCGCCCGCGTCGCCTGGTTCAGCTTCCGGCAGGCTGCCCAGGAGATCGCAGTCACTGGAACCTTCACCCACTTCAATGATCTGCCGAACCCCGATGAACTGTTCGAGCAACGCTGACCGGCAGCGCACCGAAGTGATGCAGGGCGGGGGTGCTCCTGCAGTAGCTGGCACTCTGTCTGCGGAGTCTGCCGGGGGCGTCTATGGGGAGACGATCTTGGGAGCGAGCCAGGCTGCGACGTCTTCCTCGCTCATCTCGCTGCTCGCCACCGCCAGAACCACGGCCTCGGCATCGTCGACGGGGGGGCCGACCAGGAGTATCCGTTCCTGGCGATGAACTCTTGCAGCGAGACCCACGCCGCGCGCTTGTTGCCGTCCGGCAGCGGATGATTGCGGAGAAGCCTCGCGCACAGGACAGCCGCCTTCACCGCGAAGTCGGGGTAGAACTCGACCCCGCCGAACTCGGCGCGCGGTGCGTGCAGCGCGGAGTCGGCGAGGTCGATCCTCGGAAGCTTCGCCAAGGTCTCGGCCGGGATCCCGGTCACGGCCTCGGCGATGAGCAGGTAGTCGACCAGGTCCAGATAGTCGATCACTGGGCGAGGCGCTCGAGCAGTTCCTTGTCGCGGTCGATGATGTTCTGGAGCCGCTCACGGAACGCCAGGTCCTTGCGGCGAGCGGCGATGTGCTCGTCGACCGCGGTGCGGACGGCGTCGGCGATGGACGTGCCGTCCACGCGGGCGACGGCAGCCAGGTCAGCCTGCTGCTCCTCGGACAGACGCACGGTCATTGGCTTGCTCATGGTGTCATGATACCGCGACTACACCTCGTGAACGTCGCGAGATACCGAACGGAACCGTCCCTATGCACCGCCGAGTTGAGTCCAGCGCGGAGGCCGATCCGGCCGGTTGACCAGTGCCGACCACGGGCGCTGACCACCTTCGAGGCGGCGGTGCCGGGCGTGGAGGACCGTGTATGAGAGAAGGGGCAGGCCTGCGAGCTGGCAGATGGTCAGGAGGACCCGAGCCACGATGGGGTGGCCGTGGCAATGGGGGCGGGATGGGCGGTTCTGCCGTGCGGGGGTGACGTCGACGCTCAGCGGGCCTACCTTGCGTCTGAGGTGTGGTGATGGAGTCTTCCAGCGCGATCGATGTGATGCTCGCCGGTGCTCGTGACGGGCTGGATCGGGTCCAGCCGGCGGACCTGTCGGCGGAGGTCGCCGCGGGTGCTCTCGTCGTCGACGTCCGCCCTGTCGAGCAGCGGCAACGCGACGGGGCGCTGACCGATGCGTTGGTCATCGACCGGAACGTTCTGGAGTGGCGGTTGGATCCCAGCAGCCCTCACCGTGTCGCGGAGATGACGTCGACCGACCTGCGAGTGATCGTTGTGTGCGACGAGGGTTACAGCTCCAGCCTGGCCGCTGCGACGCTTCGCCAGCTCGGGCTGCACCGGGCCACCGATCTGGTGGGCGGCTTTCAGTCGCTGCTCGCCCACCGGCTGGGCACCGACCCCGGCAACGGGGTTACCGGCAGTGCGGCACCAATCGGTTGAACGGCTGGATGCCAATAGGACGGTGTGTCACAAGAGCCGCTTTTCCACTCGGCGTGGCCCAGGACGAACGTTCCATCGGCTTGCCGCTGAAGGCGAACGCCGTCGCTGTGCCCTGGAGGTCGCCGTTGAGGGCGCTCGTTGCCCTGGGGCCGCGGACCGCAGCGCTAGTTCAGGGCACGTGGTTCCTGTCGGCGTCTGGTAATCGCGTGCGGGCCGGCCTACGGTGGCCGCATTCCCCGCCGAGGGAGGTGACGAGCCCATGTACGGAACCGTCATGATCGGCCAACTGGGCAGCCCGCCCGACCAGTCGCGCAGAGTCCTCACCGACTGGCTGGCTGAGCGTGCCCCTCTAACCTCGATCTTTCACGCGGCCCGGGTTGAGGGCTCCGTCAGGAGTCCTGTGGGTGGGGGCCGGGTTCCCGGCAGGCGTGGGTATGGCTGTTGACCGGCTCTGCCGGTGTGGGTGGTGTCCGGGTCCTCGGGTCGCGGGGTTT
>DATCDE010000310.1 GCA_036510875.1 Actinomycetes bacterium | reverse complement strand
TCGGCAGCCATCAGCAGCGCCTTCGCCCGCTGCACCTGACGATGCGGCGCGCCCTGCGCTCTCGCCAACGCCTCCAGCGCCACCCGCTGACCCTGCGTCATGTCCAGCGGAACAGCAGGGGCTCGGGTCATGCCCGAAGAGAACCCCCTAAACTGCTAGTCAAATGCGAGACACGCCACTAGCTGCTGGCCACCACCGCTGGGGTCGGTGGTGGCCGCGTCGGGTCTGTGTGCGTGCATGCAACTGACTGTGCCGGGCGCCGAAGCGGCGTGGTTTCAGCCACGGAAGTCCAGGATCTGGTCTGGAAGCGAGATGCCCCTTGCGAGGTCCAGGCCGTGGACCGCGTGCAGGTGGTTGCGGAACCACGCGTCGAAGGGAGCCTGTGAAGTCGCGAGCCCGAGCAGGGCTTGCGAGATGTCCGCCGACTCGATGAGCACGACCGCGACGTCTCCGGCCGGCGTGGTCTGGATCCAGACCGATTCCCGGGTGACGCCGTGTCGGCGACGGGAGGCGGCGTGTTCCTCGCTGCGCTCACCGTGCCAGCAGGTGAGCATCTCCTCACGGTCGGTCGAGGACGTGCCGGGGAGCAGCGGGACTGCCAGGCACACGGTCTGGGTGGCGTGGGCGGCGAGCGTGGTGTCGATGGTCATGGTGGGCTCCCGATGGTTGGTGTGGTCGCCGCAGGCCGGCGTCGGGTCTCACACTCCGCCTCCGGCGGGCATGGGGGCATCCCTGGCGATCTGGGATCTTTCGTGCATGTGAGCGGTCGACTGAGCCCTGCAGGGGCACCATGACGTGATGGACCGCTGGGGCGGGGACCGCCTGATCGCCGAGGTCGAGCGCCTCGGCGCGCGCGGCCTGCCGTACGGCGAGCTGCACGAAGAGCTGTCCGCACGGATCCGTCGGGCCTTCCCCTTCGATGCCGCTTGCTGGCATGGCCTGGACCCGGAGACGCGGCTTCTTACGACGGCGAACCCGGTGGAGCTGCTGCGCGCCGGTTTCCTCACTGCCGAAACCGAGTCGATGGCCGCCGGCGCGGTCGTGACCAGCGAGTACCTGCGTGAGGACGTCAACACGTTCGCGGCTCTGGCGACTCGGCGCTCGCCGGTCGGGATCCTCAGCGAGAGCACGCGCGGGCGGCCGGAGAGGAGTGCCCGCTACGTCGAGTACCTCGCACCCATCGGCACGCCGCACGAGATGCGCGTCGCAATGGTGACGCGTGGTCGCGTGTGGGGGTGCGTCGTCCTGCACCGCACCGAGGCAGCGGGCGACTTCACGCCCGAGGACGGGCGGGTCATGGCGCGGCTGTCGCGGCCGATCGCTGAGGCGCTGCGCGGCTCCTATCGCTTCGACGCCGCGCGCCGTTCGGACGAGGACCGCGCGCCGGGGCTGCTCGTGCTGGACGCCGGCGACGACGTGGAGCTCACGACGCCTTCCACTCGGGCGCTGCTGGAGCTGCTGGCGCGGGACGACCCGGCGCACCGAAGGGTCCCGGCGGCGGCCATCACGCTGGCTGCTGAGGTACGCCGACAGGGCAGGGCTGGGCGATCCGCAGCGCCGCTGCACGTCCCCACATCGTCAGGGTGGCTCACCTTCCACGGTTCGCTGCCCGATGGAGGTGCCAACGGTCGTGTTGCCATCGTGGTGCAGCGCGCCGGAGAGGAGTACGCCGTGCCGCTGCGGCTCGAGGCGTTCGGGCTTACCGCGCGCGAGCGTGAGGTCGCGACCCTCGTGGCGCGCGGCCTGGACACCGCCGCGATCGCCGAGCGCCTCGTGATCTCGCCGTGGACAGTCCAGGACCACCTCAAGGTGGTCTTCGCGAAGACTGACACGCGATCCCGCCGCGAGCTGCTCTCCCGAGTGTTCTTCCACGACCAGCTGCCCGGCATCGCCGCACGCGAGCCGCTCAACGCAGGGGGCCACCTCCGGGCACCACACACGGGCGCTGGCGTCTGAGCTCCGCCATGATGGCCGGCAGGTGCGGTCCCTGCGTTGGAAAGTCACCTGCCTGGTTGACCCGGTCTTCGATGGAGCGCAAGGACCGTCTAGCACTCTGGTCCGGTGGGCGGTGGTTCGGTTGTTCCTGGTGGGGTCGGCGGTCACCGGTCGCTAGGGGAAGGTGATGGTGACCTTGCCGGCGGGTCGTCCTTGTTCGACCAGCAGGACGGCCTGGGCGGCTTCGGCGAGTGGGTAGGTCCGGTCGATGACGGGGGTGAGGTGCTCGGACTCGATGAGCTTCGTGATCTCGTCGAGGGTTTCGGTCGTCTCCTTGGCGGTGAAGGTCTTCAGGGTCTGGCTGACGAAGGGGCTGAGTACCGCGGCTTTGATGATGTTGCTGAGGGGTCCAACCCAGCGGTTGCCGTCCCCGAATGACTGGATGAGCGTGCCGCGGGGGGTGAGTATCTTGCGGATGGTCGCCGGGGAGTAGGTCCCGCCGAGTTGGAAGACCAGGTCGTAGCGGGTGGGACCGGTGAACATGTCCTCGGTGGTGTAGTCGATGACGTGGTCGGCACCGAGGTGCCGCACCAGGTCGACGTTGCGGGTGCTGCAGACGCCGGTGACCTCGGCGCCGAGGTGCTTGGCGATCTGGATGGCGAAGGCACCGACCCCACCGGAGGCGCCGATGATCAGGGCGTGCTGCCCGGCCCGGAGTCCGCCGGCTCGTAGTCCCTGGATGGCGGTGACGGCGCCGAGGGGCACGGCGGCGGCCTGCTCGAAGGTCAGGTTCACCGGCTTGTCGGCGAGGTTCCGTTGGGGAACGGAGACGTACTCGGCGAACGCGCCGTGGCCGAAGCCGTAGACGTGATCGCCCGGTGCGAACCCGGTCACGTCTTCGCCGACCCGCTCGACCGTTCCAGCCACGTCTCCGCCGGGGATGAGGAACGTCGGCTTACGGACGCCGCCGAGACCGGCGGGGCGCATCAGGACCGGTTCACCGCGGATGAAGTGCCAGTCCCATGGGTTGGCCGAGCTGGCCCGCACCGCCACCAACACCTCCTGCGTTCCGACCGCTGGCGTGTCGACCTCGGCGAGCTTCAGAACGTCTTGGGGTGCGCCGTACTCGTGTTGGACGATCGCCTTCATCGTGCGTTGCTTCCCGGGTCGGGGACCGCCCAGCTCCTGGGCCGTGACCCGCGGGTCGCGCTGCCCAGACGCTTCAGCATTGCGACACCCCTGACCCTGATCGGACCCTGACGCCGGGCGCGGAGACTCAGAAGGGCATTGAGCATCCGACCAGCCTCGGCTCCCCGCCACGAGCTCCCAACCGCACGTGCCGGATCCCCCGTCCCACAACTTCGGGGCGCACTCAGTTCGCTGGTGGCGGCTCAGTCGCCGTCCCGACCGGCTTGGTTCAGTTGTGTTTCGAGGGCGGCGATCCGCGCCGTCAGGTTGGCGATGTCCTGGTCTTGGCGACCCGTGGGCGGGTCGGTCGTCGCGTCCGCGGCCGGGGTGGTCCCGAGGGGAAGGCTCGGGGTGTCCCCCGGCTCCTCGCCACCCATGTCGAGCCGGAACGGCGGGTATTCGTCGGTCATCAGGCTGGCGTAGGCCGCGACGCGTAGCACCCACCGATCCAGGCCGAGCACGAGGTCGAAGACGGGACGCGGGTAGCTACCGGTGAACAGGAGCACGACCGCGGCGACGAAGACGAGGAAGCCGATCAAGCCCGTGACCGTGTACGTGTAGTGGGTCCTCGTGGCCGCATCCCATGCGTCGTACGTCCCGCCCAGGAAGATCCCGATGACGATGTAGTGCGGAATGGCTAGCAGCCACGACTTGACCAGCACGAGACCGCGGGACAGCCGCTCCGGATACTCGATCTCCAGGTGGGCCGGGTAGTCGGGAACGTCGGCGAGGGTGAACGGCGGGTACTTGTCGGTGCCCAGCGCGTAGCAGAAGTAGTACGACACCCGCCACGACCAACGCAGCACGCCCACGTTGAAGGCGAACAGGGACCGGGGGTAGCGACCGGAGAACAAGATCGCGAAGAAGGCGACCACGCTCAGGACCGCAAACGCGATCCACAGGAACGCCAGCACCAAGAGATGCGGCAGGGCCAGCAGCCACTTCACCAGCCACAACCAGCGCGACAACGGCTCATCGAGGCTGGCCCGCACCCGAACCGAAGAGACGGCAGCCGCCATCAGGGCACCTCCTATGACCTCGACCCAGCCTCCTGCGCGGGAACGGCCCCATCCACGGCCGAAAGGCCCGACGTCGCGACCCCGACATCTGCGACAGGCGAGCGGCTGCCAGCCGCCGGGGCGCTATTGAACGGCACCGGGGCGTGGGCTCCGCTTCTGTGACTCGTGCGGTGCTCGTCACGGCGCTCGGGTGAACTCTGAGATCGGGCGAACGAGGGCCACCCGCGGACTAGTGGACTAGTGCGCGCCGACCGGCCCGGTCGGCGCGCTGGGCGTGGTGATGCCGGGTGAGACTGCGGACGATGCCCTGGGCGTCGGGGGCGACGGGGGCGGTGGACTGAAGCCTTTGACCAGCAACCAGACGGCGAGGACCATTTCCTGGACGCCGAGGGGCAGGGCGAGCAGCACGTAACCGGTCACCGGGGTGTCGTGGAACAGCGCCAGCAGGCAGGCGGTCATCATCGGAAGGGCCGCGGCCAGGCCCCAGCCCGACAGCCAGCGCGGAACGAGTCGGGATCGGTAGAACACGAGGTAGTACATGAAGGCGCCCACGGTGAAGGCGAACACCGCGACGAGGGCGGAGTGCTCGCGGACGCTGACGAGCGTGTCGGCCATCGCGTAGGTGGGGGCGCGATCGCCGGGCGGTGCCGTGGCGAGCTGCTGGGCCAGGGTCCCGATGGTCAGCAGGCTGACGACTCCGGCGGTGTAGAAGACCGCTTCGATGGTTCGGAAGACAGCTGATCCCAGCGCCAGGGCGGCGTTGATCTGCTTCAGCAGTGGGTACAAGGCGATGGCGATGCCGACGCTGGCGGCTGCCGCGATCAGGTATAGCAGCGCAGCGGCGGCCAGCTGATTGGACTGCTGGGCGACTCCGGTCAGGTAGGTCGCCCCGGTGAGGCCGGGTAGGAGGGCAGCGGCCGACAGCGACGCGAGGGTCGCGACAATGAACAGTGTTCCCGTGGTGATCGCGATTCTTCGAGTGGTGTTCACACAGAAGTCCCTTCTCACAGGTGGGGAAGTCGCGGTAGAGCCACTTCGGGCGGGATGGCCTGATCGGGACTCCGGTCCTCCTCTGGTGTCACGCGGTCGCGTCGCGCGGTTCGAGGACGATCACGGGTGTCTTGGTCGACCGGCGGCTGGCATAGGCGTCGAGCTGCGGGTCGACCGCGGCCCAGCGCTGCCACAGCCGATCACGCTCCTGCCCCTCGGCTGGGCGGGCACGTACCGGGCGCGGATGCTGGCGGGCCAGTCGAACGACGGCGTCTGGGTGCGCCTGCAGGTTGAGCCACCGCGAGGGATGGTCCTCGTCCCAGCCGTTCATCGCGAGCGCGACGAGGTTGGGGCCGTCCTCGAGGTAGCCGATGATGACGCTGCGTTCCTGCCCGGACTTCCGCCCGATCGTGGTCAGGCGCAGCGCCCCCCAGCCACGCTTGTTCGACGTGGTCCACAGGAAGCGGCCGCCGCTGAGCCGGTACAGCGCGCGATGAGCGCGCCAGGCCGTGTGCACGAACCACGGCGGCGGCACTCTCGGCGGTCGGGTTGCCGTTGCGTTCATGGCTCATTCCTTCCGGGAGCGACCCTTCGGCGCGCCGCCCCACTACAGCTGCGCGCCGGCCGGTGGGCCGCTTACGAGCCCGGACCTGGTCGCCATGGCCGCAGGCCGGAAGCCGCGCGCGATCATCCAGACCGCCAGCACCATCTCCTGCACGGCCAGGGGCATGAACAGCACAGTCTGCGCGGAGGAGTTGGCGCCGATGACTGCATACATCGCGAGCAGGTCGGCCGCCACGTAGAACGGAATCGCCACGAGACCCCACCACGCGATCCAACGGGGGACGATGCGTGAGCGGTACAGCAGCACGTAGAACAGGGCGGCACCAAGGCAGAACACCAGCGTGAGCACGGCGTTCGTGGCGTCAGCATCGATGACCAGGTTGCCGACCCGGACGCCGGCCGGTGAGCCGGTGCCCGCTCCGGCCGCCAGTGCCTCACCCAGCGGCACGACCAGCAGCCAGCCGATCGCCAGGAGGACGTAGCAGGCGGTCTCGACCGCTCCGCGCACAATCAGATAGCCGACCGCCAGCACCTCGTTGACCCGGCGCAGCACCGGGAACAACACGACGGGGACCAACGCGAGCGACAGCCCCATGACGAGCACGAGCAGCGCCACGGTCACCACGGTGCCGGAGTGCTCCGCGCCGTAGGCCAACGGGTCGGCCGCACCACGGATCGGAGCACTCACGGCCACGCTGAGGACTCCAGCCACCGTCCCGGTGATGTACAGAACCCCGGCCGTGGTGGCTGCAGCCCGGTGAACACGCACCGACCCGTGGTGCTCGACCGGCGTCGTCTTCGGAACGATCTTGTGCTGAAGATCAGTCACACCACTCACCTCCCGGCCGCCAAACTTGCAGCCAGGGCTACGCCGCGCCCGGCGGCCACCCAACAGCCTCCCGGCCCGCCTGTCCCCGCCCGTAGAGGCGAAGGTCACCATCTGACCCAGCACCGAACAGGATGCCCATCCGGCCGCATGCCAGCCCGCCGGATCGAGATCGTGTCAGCACCGCACCCAGCGCCGGATCGACCCGCCCTGCATCGGCACGTAGGTGCGCGGGCTACTGCACCCAGCCGCCGTCCCACAAGTCCGCGACGATCGTTGGGCTGATGAGGGTCTCGCGGGGCCGTCCGTTTCTGTCGACGTCCATCCGTGGGGTGGGGCGCCCCTCCAGGAACCACTGGATGGCTCCGTGGGGCGGTTCGGCAACCATGGAAGGGTTCGCCGTCGTGTATGGGGTGACCACCACGGCCCTCCAGACGACAAGCAGAAGTCGAAGCGCCCGCGTGGCTTGGCGTCCTGGCGCTCGGGCCAGGTCGACCCCACTGACACTCCAACCGGACTCTGGGTGGCGATCAGACCTGGACGGTGACCCGCAGGTAGGTGGCCGCGGTGTGGCTCCCGTCGCTGCCCGGGCGCGCGTTCTGCGACACGAAGAGAGCGTCGAGCTCGAGCACCGGCTCGAGAGCCGATCCCTCGTTCCGTAGAGACACCGGAGGCCGACGGCAGGCACGGGTCGTCTCACATCGGTCGCCGTCCAAACACCAATCCGATCGCGCCGCCAAGATCCACGTCCGTCGCTGGCGGTCGGGCATGCCGGACGGTCCGTTGGGGTATCGAGGGGCGTGCACCTTCAAGCGAGGCCGCCACTTGCGCTCGATATCCGCCCGCCGCCTGCCTCAAGACAGTGCTGTCCGCCGGTCGACATTCCCTACTGACAGATAGCCGCGAGGGCACACCCGGCCTCTCCCCACCGTGACGGGCATGGTCCTGCGCCAGATGTCGAGACGTTGGAGGTGCGCCCGTGCAGGTGGTCTACGTCGCCGGAGACGGACCGTTGCAAGGATGGGCATACGCGATGGACCGCCGCCTGCCGATCAATCAGGAGCTCGAGTTGGTCGTGCGAGACGGGTTTCTCGCCGTCTACCGCGTCGGCCAGGACTGCAAGCTTTGGTTCATCGACCTACTGCCGCAGACCTCGTAGGGGTCGACGAGTTGTGGCGGGAGTTGGCTAGCTGTTCTGCCCGGGGTCGTTGGTCACGCGGCTGATCGCGGGCTCGGACCGTCGGGAGCCCACGAGAGCGCAATCGGGGCAGCACGGGAACCGGGCGCCGTGGTCGACCCGGACACCGGGGAGCTGATCTCCGACACGCAGGCCGCCGAGGTGGCCTTCACCGCGTTCGGCTCCACCACCCGCCCGACTGACCGCGCGGCTGGTGGTGCGCCGGGTCCGGGACCGAGCCACGGC
>DATCDE010000309.1 GCA_036510875.1 Actinomycetes bacterium | reverse complement strand
CGCTGCGGACCAAGACCCGCACCCCCACGCAGGCCGAGCTGCTCGGCGTGCAGCTGGATGCCCGGTGCCTCACCGGACGGGTCCTGTGCATCGACAAGAGCTCGCGCCGGCTGGCGTGGGTGGTCGACGGGACGCTGCAGCGGGTGCTGGACGTGCGGTTCGGCTCGGAGTACACGCCGACCCGGGAGGGCACGTTCTCCGTGTTCTGGAAGCACATCGACCACGTGTCGACGCTGTACGGCTCGGCGATGCCCGACAGCATGTTCTTCAGCCGGGGACAGGCCGTGCACTACAGCAGTGACTTCGCGGCGCGGGGGTACGCCGGCGCCTCGCACGGCTGCGTCAACGTGCGCGACCGGGCCGGGATCCGGGCGCTGTACGCCGAGGTCCGGGTCGGGGACTCGGTCGTCATCTACGTCAGCTGACCGGGCCGGCTACGCCTCGCGGACGGTGCCGGACTCGACCTGCCAGCGGCGGGTCAGGTGCACGTCGTCCAGCAGCCGACGGTCGTGGCTGACGAGCAGTAGGGTGCCGTCGTAGGCGTCCAGGGCCTCCTCCAGCTGCTCGATGGCCGGCAGGTCCAGGTGGTTGGTCGGCTCGTCCAGGACCAGCAGGTTCACCCCGCGGGCCTGCAGCAGCGCCAGCGCGGCCCGGGTCCGCTCGCCCGGGGACAGCGACCCGGTGAGCCGCAGCACGTGGTCGGCGGCCAGCCCGAACTTGGCCAGCAAGGTGCGCACCTCGGACGTGGGCCACTGCGGCAGCTGCGCCGCGACGGTGTCCAGCAGCGGGGCGGCCTCGTCCAGCTGGGCCCGCGCCTGGTCCACCTCGCCGACGGCGACGCTGCGGCCCAGCGTCGAGCTGCCGGCGTCCAGAGGCAGTCGCCCGAGCAGCATCGCGAGCAGCGTGCTCTTGCCGCCCCCGTTCGGGCCGGTCACGCCGATCCGGTCGCCGGCGTTCAGCTGCAGGTCCAGCGGGCCGATCACGAAGTCGCTGCGGTGCGCGACCGCCCCCCGCAGCGTCGACACCACGTCGCTGGATCGGGGTGCGGCTGCGATGGCGTACTGCAGCTGCCACTCCTTGCGTGGCTCGTCCACCACCTCGAGCCGCTCGATCGCCCGCTCGGTCTGTCGGGCCTTCGCGGCCTGCTTCTCGGTGGCGTCGGTGCGGGCCTTGCGGGCGACCTTGTCGTTGTCGCGCGGCTTGCGCTTCTCCTTGGCGACGCCCTTGTCGCTCCAGGCCCGCTGGGTGCGGGCCCGCTCCTTCAGCCCGCCCAGGGCGTCCGCGTACTCCTCGTAGGCCTCGCGGGCGTGCCGGCGGGCGACCTCCCGCTCCTCCAGGTAGGCGTCGTAGCCGCCGCCGAACACGTTGACGGCCTGCTGGGCCAGGTCGAGCTCGACCACCGTGGTCACGCACCGGCTGAGGAACTCGCGGTCGTGCGAGACGACGACGATGCCGGTGCGCTGGCCGGTCACGAAGGCCTCCAGCCGCTCCAGGCCGTCGAGGTCGAGGTCGTTCGTCGGCTCGTCCAGCAGCAGCACGTCGAACCGGGACAGCAGCAGCGCGGCGAGCCCCACCCGGGCCGCCTGCCCGCCCGACAGCCCGGTCATCGGCAGGGCCGGGTCCAGCGGCAGGCCGAGGTCGGCCAGCACCTGACCGATGCGCTCGTCGAGGTCCGCGGCGCCAAGGGCCAGCCAGCGCTCGAACGCCGTCGAGTAGGAGTCGTCCGCGCCCGGCCGCTGCTCGGCCAGCGCCCCGGTGGCCGCGTCGAGCACGGCCTGCGCCTCGGCCACGCCGGTGCGCCGGGCCAGGTAGCCGTGCACGGTCTCACCGGGTCGGCGTTCCACCTGCTGCGGCAGCCAGCCGACGATCGCGGACGGCGGCGACAGGGTGACCGTGCCCGACAGCGGGGTGAGCCGGCCGGCCAGGATCCGCAGCAGAGTGGACTTGCCCGCCCCGTTGGCCCCGACCAGGCCCACCACTTCGCCGCGGGCAACCACGAGGTCGAGGCCGTCGAACAGGGTGCGGTCGGCGTACCCGGCGGACAAGCCGCGGGCCACCAGGGTGGCGGTCACCCGGCGATGATGCCAGCCGGCGGGCCCGCCACCGGACCGCCGGCCGGGATGGGAGGATGCGGGCGCGACCGTCCCGGCCCTCGGCTCGGACGGGCGCTGGAGGGTTCGCATAGTGGCCGAGTGCATGCGCCTTGAAAGCGCACGACGGGCAACCGTCCGTGGGTTCGAATCCCACACCCTCCGCCGTTGCGCCGCATGAAGGGTAGGAAAGTGCGGCCACGCGCACAGAAGGGCACCTTCATGCAGGGGGGAGGGGTCAGGCGAGGACCTGCAGGGCGGCCGGCCGGACCGTGGCGGTCACCGGCAGCGGCGCCACCCGCTCGCCGTCGCCGTACGCCGTGGCCGGGGTCACCGCACTCAGCGTCACGCTGCTCCCCCTGAGCACCAGCACCTCGTCCAGCTCCACGTGCGAACCGTCGTACAGCTTGGGCAGCCAGCTGATCAGCCGCAGCCGCGACCGAGGCTGGATGATCACCACGTCGAGCAGCCCGTCGGCCAGGGTGGCTGCTGGGGCGATGTGCATGCCGTTGCCGTAGTACCCGGAGTTGGCCACCACCACGGTCGCCGCGCGGTACTCGGCGCCCACGCCGTCGACCTCGACCCGGTAGGTGGTCGGCTGGTACGACACCAGCGCCCGGACCGCCGCGTACGGGTACAGCACCCGGTGCGGCACGTGCCGGGCGTTGTTCACGATCTCCGAGGCCAGCGAGTCGACCCCCACGTAGACGCTGCCGACGACCACCTGCCCGCCGGCGTCGATCACGTCGACCGAGCGGGGGGTCGCGTGCAGCAGGGTCTCGGCGACCTCCTCGGGCCGGGCGGTGAGGCCGAGCTGCCGGGCGAAGTCGTTGCCGCGACCGCTCGGCACCAGGCCCAGCGTGCCACCCGCGGCGACCACGGCCCCTGCGAGCGAGGCCACCATCCCGTCGCCTCCGACGGCGACCACGACGTCACCCTGCGTGACGACCTGCTCGACGAGCGCGGCGGTCGCAGCCGGTCCGGAGCTGTAGGTGACCTCGACCCGCGCGCCCGCCTCACGCAGCAGCCGGGCCACCGGGACGGCCGCCGCACCGGCCGCACCGCCCCCGGACCGCGGGTTCACCAACAGGTGGAAGGACCTCATGGGACCAGGATCCCGGGGTTGAGCACGCCGGACGGGTCGATCCGCTGTTTCACCGCGCGCAGCACCTCGACGCCGACCGGTCCGATCTCCTGCGCGAGCCACGGCTGGTGGTCGCGCCCGACGCCGTGGTGGTGCGTGATCGTCGCGCCGGCGGCGGCGATCGCCTCGGACGCCGCGGTCTTCGCCACCGTCCACTCGGCCAGTGGGTCGGCCAGCTCCTTGGCCACCACGGTGAAGTACAGCGAGGCGCCGGTCGGGTACACGTGCGAGATGTGGCCCAGCACGAGCGAAGGCGCGCCCTGCCCGGCCAGCGCCCTCACCACCGCCGTCCGCACCCGCTCGTACAGCGACAGCAGCTGCGACCAGAACGTCGCGGTCTCGAGGGTCTCAACGAGGACGCCGACGTCGAGCAGGGAGTCCCGCAGGTACGGGCCGGCGAAGCGGCCGCGCTCCCACGCCGTCCCCGGGCCCTCGCCCAGCGGATCCGCACCGAGCGCCGCCAGCCGGGCGCCGGTGGCCGCCCGCAGCGCTTCGACGCCGTCCGGCTCGCCCTCGTAGCCGGTGATGAGCACGCAACCGCCGCCACCCTCGCCACCGCCGACGGCGGACGGGGAGGACAGGTTGACCGCCGTCTCGATCTCGTCCGACAGCCGCAGCACCGTCGGCGTGACGCCCGCCTGCACGAGGTCGCGCACGGCCGCCGCGCCGGCCGCGAAGGACCCGAACCGCCAGCCCTCGTAGACCCGGACCGGCGGCACCGGCCGGACCCGTAGCGTCACCTCGGTGATCACCCCGAAGGCACCCTCGGAGCCGAGCACCAGCTGGCGCAGGTCCGGGCCGGCGGCGCTGGCCGGGGCGTGGCCCAGCTGCCAGGTCCCGATCGGTGTCGCCACCTTCAGGCCGAGCACCAGCGAGTCGAACCGGCCGTAGCCGGACGACGACTGCCCGCTCGACCGGGTCGCCGCGAAGCCGCCGATGGAGGCGTACTCGAAGGACTGCGGGAAGTGGCCGAGGGTGAACCCGTGCTCGCCGAGCAGCGACTCGGCCCGCGGGCCGAGCACGCCCGCCTCGAGCACCGCCGTCCCGGACTCCGCGTCGAGCGCGACCAGCCGGTCCAGCCGGGAGAGGTCGAGGGCCAGCACGCCGGCGTACCCGTCGCGGCGGGCGGCCAGGCCGCCCACGACCGACGTCCCGCCGCCGAACGGGACCAGGGCGACCCGGTGCCGGCCGCACCACTCGACGACAGCCGCCACCTGATCGTGCCCGGCCGGTCGCACCACCACGTCGGGAGCGTCGCTGCCGTCCCCGGCGCGCATCCGCAGCAGGTCCGGCGTCGACTTCCCCCGGGTGTGCCGTACCCGGGTCTCGTGGTCGAGGTGCACGTGCTCCGCGCCGACCAGCGCGCGCAGCCCGTCGAGCGTCTCGGGCGGGAGCGCCGGCTCGGGGAGGCGCACGGCGTCCAGGCCGACCGATAAGTGGTCGGCCAGCGGGCCGAACGCCGCATCGACCAGTCCACGGGCCGAGTCGGGCAGGGGCTGGGCCAGGTCCGGGTCGCCCCAGCGGGCCCAGTGCGGGGGGATCGTCACGCGCTACAGTGTGACATGTGGCGTCACTTCGTAACAGTACCGATCCGGACCTCGCCGTGCTGCTCGCCGCCCGCGAGTGCATCCGGGAGGTGGGCTGGCGGCGCACCACGCTGACCGACGTCGCGCGCCGGGCCGGCGTCTCCCGGATGACCCTGTACCGCCGCTGGGCGGACATGCAGTCGCTGTTGGCCGACCTGATGACCCAGGAGTGGTCCGGGGTGCTCGAGGACGCCGCCCTCGACGCCAGCGCCTCGTCGCTGGACCGGCTGGCCGGCGCCGTCACCGCGACGGTCACCGCGCTGCGCGACAACGAGCTGTTCCGCAAGATCGTGCACGTCGACCCCGAGCTGCTGCTGCCGTACGTGCTGGACCGGCGGGGGCGCACCCAGGACTCGATCCTGGCCCTGCTCGAGGCGGCCATCCGGGCCGGGCAGCAGGACGGCTCGATCCGGGCCGGCGACCCGACCCTGCTGGCCCGCTCGCTGCTGCTGGCGGCGCACGGCTTCGCGTTCTCGGTCGAGACGATGGCCGACGGCGCGGGCCCCTCGATCGGGGCGTTCGACGACGAGCTGCGCCACCTGACCGAGCGGTACCTGCGGCCATGAGCGCCATCGCCCTGGACGCGCGCCGCCGGGAACGCGAGCTCGACGGGGCCACCGACGGGCGGGTGGTCGACGTCCTCGTGGTGGGGCTGGGGGTCACCGGCGCCGGGGTGGCGCTGGACGCGGCATCCCGCGGGCTGTCCGTCGTCGCCGTCGACGCGCACGACCTGGCCTTCGGCACCTCGCGGTGGAGCTCGAAGCTGGTGCACGGCGGGCTGCGCTACCTGGCTCACGGCCAGGTCGGTGTGGCCCACGAGAGCGCGGTCGAGCGCGGCATCCTGATGACCCGGACGGCACCGCACCTCACCCGGCCGCTGCCCATGCTGGTCCCGCTGACCCCCCTGGTCGGCCGCACGCAGGAGGCACTGACGCGTAGCGGCCTGCTGGCCGGCGACCTGCTGCGCCGCAGCGCGCTCACGCCTCGCGACGAGCTGCCGCTGCCGCGCCGGCTGAACCGCACCGAGACCCTAGCGGTGGCTCCGGTGCTGCGGCGCGAGGGGCTGCGCGGTGGCCTGCTCTCCTGGGACGGCCAGCTGGAGGACGACGCCCGCCTGGTGGTCGCGCTGGCCCGAACGGCGGCAGCGCACGAGGCCCGCATCCTCACCCGGGTCCGGGTCACTGACCTCGACGGTCGGGGCGCCGTGGTCCGCGACGAGCTCACCGGCCGCACCGCCGAGATCCGGGCCAAGGTGGTGGTCAACGCCGCCGGAGTGTGGGCCGGCGACCTGGTGCCGGACGTCGCACTGCGGCCGTCGCGCGGCACCCACCTGGTGCTGCGCGGGTCCAGCCTGCCCGGCCTCGCCGTGGCGGTGACCGTCCCCGTCCCGGGGGAGACGAACCGGTTCGTCTTCGCGCTGCCGCAGCCGGACGGCCTGGTCTACCTGGGGCTCACCGACGAGCCGGTGGACGGCGACGTCCCCGACGTCCCCGAGCCCAGCGAGGCGGAGATCGGGTTCCTGCTCGACGTCGTCGCCGCGCAGTTCGAGCGCCCCGTGCACCGCAGCGACGTGGTCGGCGCGTTCGCCGGCCTGCGCCCCCTGCTCGAGGCCGGCGGCCGCACCGCTGACCTGTCCCGGCGGCACGCGGTGCTGGTGTCCGAGATCGGGGTGGTCACGGTCGTGGGCGGGAAGTTGACGACGTATCGCCGGATGGCGCAGGACGCGGTCGATACCGCGATGCGCACGGCCGGGCTGGCCGCCGGACCGTGCCGCACCCGGCGGCTGCCGTTGATTGGGGCCGCCGACCGCGAGCTGCTCGCGCTGCTCGAGGCGCCCGCTCGGCTGGTCCGCCGGTACGGGACCGAGGCCGCGGCCGTGCTGAAGTCGGCTCGGGCGGTTTCCGGACTCACCGATGCGGAGCTGCTGGCGCCGGTCGCAGCCGGCGTCCCGGTGACGATGGCCGAGCTGCTCTGGGGGGTGACCCACGAAGGGGCGCTGGACGCCGACGACCTGCTCGACCGGCGGACCCGCATCGGGCTGGTCCCCGCGGACCGGGAGCTGGCTGTCGGTGCTGCGGAGCGGGCCCTGGACCTGGCGGCCGGCGCGCTGGCCGCCACCCCTTAGTTAACGCCTCGCAAGTTTTTGGCACCGTCTGCCAAGAGCGTCGATCATGAGCCTGCTCGAGCGCGTCCTCCCGCTGCAAGGGCGGAGCGGACGCTGGCGATCGGGACACTGGTCAACACCTTGGGCAACGGCATGTTCGTCACCGAAGCGCCATCTACTTCACCCAGGTCGTCGGGCTGCCCGCGGTCCAGGTGGGCCTCGGACTCACCATCGCGGGTGCCGCCGGTCTCCTGGTCGGCGTCCCGATGGGCCACGTCGCCGACCTGCGTGGCCCGCGGGAGATGCTGGTCCTGCTCACCGGGCTGCTGGGGATCGCCGTGCTCGGTTACCTGCTGGTGGCGACCTTCCTCGGGTCGTGGCCGTCGCCGTCGTCGGCACGCTGATCGACCGGGCCGAGGGTGCGGCCCGCGGAGCCCTCATCGCCACCATGGGCGAGCCCGAGCACCGGGTCCGGCTGCGCGCCCACCTGCGCGCCGTCACCACCGTCGGGATCACCCTCGGCGGCCTGGTCGGCGCGCTCGCCCTGGTCGTCGACTCACCATGGGGCTACCGCGCCGTCGTGGCGCTCGACGCCGCCACCTTCCTGGCGACCGCCCTGGTGGCCCGGCGGCTGCGGCACCTGCGCCCGACACTGCACCCCGGCGAGGGGCCGCGGCTGGTCGCCCTGCGCGACCGGCCGTTCCTCGCGGACGTGGTCTATGCCTCGTCGTGCCTCGGTGGCCCACTGGTCGCGGAGGTGGTGCTCGTGCTGGGAGCCCTCGCTCACGTCGCGGGGGAGCTGCTGCCGGCCGCCGGCAGCTGGGCCCAAGGGTTCGGGCTGGCCCCGCAGTCGGCGCAGGGGCAGTACCAGGGGCTGTTCAGCACGGGCTTCGCGGCGACCACCATGCTGGCCCCCGCGGTGCTCACCGCGGGGGTCGTCGGCTGGGGGGCCGCCGGGCTGGTCCGTCCCGGGCGCGCTGTTCGCCGTCGCCGGGCTGGCGACGGTCCCGGTCGCCCGGTGGGCCCTGCGCAGCGCCCCGTCGGCCACCCTGGTGCGCTGCGCGACGGCCTGAAGCCGCCCACGCCGCCATGAAGGGTAGGACGGTGCGGCCCTACGCACAGAACGGCGCACCTTCATGCGGAGGGGAGGGGGGTGCGGGTGACCCGGTTGGCGGCGGCGGTCGCGGCGGGGCTGGGTCCTAGGACGGTCGAGAGCGCCCTCGTCGCGACGGTGCCCACGACCCGGGCCGGCGCCGGCGGCAGCACCGGGCGCGCGGCCAGGTGCGCCGCGAGGTCGGGCGGCAGCGTCGCTGCTGCCGCCGCGGCCAGCAGCTGGTAGCCGGCCCGGGTGGCCGCCGGCAGCGGCGGGTCGAGGATGAAGGCGTGCGCCTCGGCCGTCGCCACGGTGGCCGCCAGCTCGGGCCGGAACTCGGCGTAGAGGTCCTCGACGTCCCGCGCGCTGCGCGGCAACGGATGAGCGCCCAGCTGCTCGCCGATGCGGGCCGTCTCGCCCAGGTAGGCATCCCGGTCGAACCGGGTACGGCCGTAGGTCGCCACCGCGGTGGCGAGGGAGTCGACCAGGGTGAGGTGCACCCAGGCCAGCAGCCGTGGGTCGGCCGCCGAGTAGGCCACACCGTCGTCGGTCACCCCGCGGACCGGCTGGTGGGCCCGCTCGACCGCCCGGCAGGCCGCCTCCGCCTGGGCTGTCGTCCCGAACGCCGTCAGCGTGACGAACGCCGCCGTCCGCTGCAGCCGGCCGATCGGGTCCTCCCGGTAGCCGGAGTGCTGGTCGAACCCGGCCAGCACGACCGGGTGCATCGCCTGCAGCAGCAGCGCCCGGATTCCACCCACGAGGGTCGCCGCGTCCCGGTGCACGGTCCACACCGCGGAGCCGGGGCCGAACCAGCCGGCGTCGCCGTCCGCGGCCATGGCCCGCACCCACGGTGGCGCGCCGTCCGGCTCGCCGGACAGCAGCGAGCGCACGTTGCCGCGCACCGGTTCGGCGGCGGCGGCGGCCAGGCGCCGCAGGGACATGTCTTGGACGGTACGGCCGTCCGCCCGACCTCGCTCGTCGAGACCCGGCACACTGTCCGCGTGACCTCGACCCTGGCTATCGACTGCGGTGGCGGCGGGATCAAGGCCTCCGTCTTGGACGAGGCCGCGACGATGCACGCCCACCCGATGCGGGTACCCACGCCGTACCCGCTGCCGACCGAGCTGTTCGTCCGCACCCTGGTCGAGCTGGCCGCGCAGCTGCCGGCCGCGGACCGGGCGACCATCGGCCTCCCCGGCATGATCCGGCACGGCGTGGTGATCGCGACGCCGCACTACGTCAACCGGGCTGGGCCGCGGACCCGGCTGGACCCGGACCTGCTCGGGCAGTGGTCTGGTTTCGACGCGCAGAGCGCGCTGGCACACGCGCTGGGCATGCCCGCGCTGGTGCTCAACGACGCGGAGGTGCACGGCGCGGGGGTCGTCGCCGGGACCGGCCTGGAGCTGGTGCTGACGCTGGGCACCGGGCTGGGCTGCGCACTGTTCGACGGCGGCCAGCTGGCGCCGCACCTGGAGGTGTCGCAGGCCCCGGTGCGCTGGGGGCTGTCCTACGACACGTTCGTGGGGGAGCCCGAGCGGCGGCGGCTGGGCGACGCGTTCTGGTCCCGGCGGGTGCGCCGCGTGGTGGACGCGCTGCGGCCGGTGTTCCTGTGGGACCGGCTCTACCTGGGTGGCGGCAACTCGCGGCGGATCCGGCCCGAGCAGCTCGAGCGGATGGGCGACGACGTGGTGGTGGTGCCCAACACCGCCGGGATCGTGGGCGGCGTGCGGGCCTGGTCGCTGCGGACGGCCTGACCCTCAGGCCGTCGCGACCGCCTCGCGGGTCAGCCGCTCCACCACGTCGTCGTCCACGGTGTCGAAGAAGCCGCCGACGACGTCCTCGACGTGGTCGAAGGAGTCGGCGCAGAACAGGATCGGCTGGTAGTGGGTGATGTCGTAGGTCTGCCGGCCCATCCGGCCGACGTCGAGCGGGCGCAGGTCGGCCGAGCGGAACTCCTGGATCTCGCCGTAGGAGGACAGCAGGCCGGCACCGTAGGTGCGCACCACGTCACCTTCGCGCAGCACGCCGAACTCCAGCGAGAACCAGAACACCTTGGAGAAGAACTCGAGCGCGTCGGGGGACTCGACCCGGCGGGCTGCTCGGCCGGCGGCGCGGTACAGCGCCGCGAACCGGTCGTCGGCCAGGCAGCTGGCGTGGCCGACGACCTCGTGGATGACGTCCGGCTCCGGGGTGTACAGCGGCACCGAGTGGTGCCGGATGTACTGCGTGGAGTGGAACACCCCGTCATCGAGCGACCCGTAGAACTGCAGCAGCGGCACCAGCCCGGCGGCCGGCGCGTAGCGGAACCCGGTGAGCGGCCGCAGTGCGGCGGTGACCTCGCCGAGCTGCGGGATGTGGTCGGTGGGCAGCCGCAGGCGCTCGGCGCCGTCACGGAACTGCTGGCAGGCGAGGTCCCGGTGCAGCACAGCCAGCTCGGCGCTGACGGTGCGCCAGACCTCGTGCTCCTCGGCGGTGTACTCGGCGTGCGGCACCGGCAGGCCCGGCTGCCACTCCAGCGCGAGCTCGGCGATCGCGTTGCGGCGGGCCCGGTAGACCGGGTCGCCCACGCCGGGATGGTCGGCGCCGAGCTCGACCTCGACGGTGCCGTCGGCGCCGCGGGTCACCGGTGCGTACAGCTGCGCTGCCTCGAACATGGCCGCCTCCGGGGTCGCCGTCTGGCTCGATGCGTGGGCTGTGCTGGTGCCGTCACGGGGTGTGTGACGTATCCCACATGACATCACGGACGGCGTCCGGCTGTCACACCCGCTACTCGGTCAGCTGACGCGCTCGCGTGAAGGCTTGGACGGCGGCGTCGACGTCGGTGTCGCGGTGCGCGGCGGACAGCTGGACCCGGATCCGGGCCTGGCCCTTGGGCACCACGGGGAACGAGAAGGCCACCGCGTAGACGCCGTCCGCGAACAGCCGCTCGGCCATCCGGCTGGCCACCCGCGCGTCGCCGAACATGACCGGCACGATCGGGTGCTCGCCCGGCAGCAGGTCGAAGCCGGCCGCCTCCATGCCGGCCCGGAACCGCGCCGCGTTCGCGTGCACCCGGGTGCGCAGGTCGTCCGATGACGACAGCAGGTCGAGCACGGTGAGGGACGTCGCCACGATCGCCGGGGCCACCGAGTTGGAGAACAAGTACGGCCGGGCCCGCTGCTTGAGCAGCTGGACGAGCTCGCCGCGCCCGCTCACGTAGCCGCCGCTGGCGCCGCCGAGGGCCTTGCCCAGGGTGCCGGTGACGATGTCCACCCGGTCGGTCACCCCGAACAGCTCGGGGGTGCCGCGGCCGGTGGGCCCGACCACCCCGACCGCGTGCGAGTCGTCGACCAGGACCAGCGCGTCGTAGCGGTCGGCCAGCGCACAGATCCGGTCGAGCGGCGCGTGGTAGCCGTCCATCGAGAACACGCCGTCGGTGACGATCAGCCGGTAGCGGGCCTCCGCCGACTCGGCCAGCCGCTGCTCGAGCTCGGCCATGTCCCGGTTGGCGTAGCGCAGCCGCTGAGCCTTGCTCAGCCGGATGCCGTCGATGAGCGAGGCGTGGTTGAGCGCGTCCGAGATGACGGTGTCCCGCTCGTCCAGCAGCGCCTCGAACACCCCGCCGTTGGCGTCGAAGCAGGAGCCGAACAAGATCGTGTCCTCGGTGCCGAGGAACTCGCTGAGCCGGTTCTCCAGCTCCCGGTGGATGGTCTGGGTGCCGCAGATGAACCGCACCGAGGCCATCCCGAAGCCCCAGCGGTCCACCGCGTCGCGGGCCGCAGCGACCAGGTCCGGGTGGTCGGCCAGGCCGAGGTAGTTGTTCGCGCAGAAGTTGAGGATCTCCCGGCCGTCGGCGTCGCGGACATGGGTGCCCTGCGGCGAGCTGAGCACCCGCTCGGGTTTCCACACCCCGGTGGCCCGCATCTCGTCCATGCGCTCGGTGAGCTCCGCGCGCAGCCGGCTGAGCACGTCAGACATGGCTCCCCCTGATCCTCGACCCGGTCACTGCTGGCTCCAGTCCATGACCACCTTGCCGGCCTGGCCGGAGCCGGCGACGTCGAAAGCCTGCTCGAACTCGGCGGCCGGGAACCGGTGGGTGATCACCGGGGCGATGTCCAGCCCCGAGCCCACCAGCACCGACATGGCGTACCAGGTCTCGAAGATCTCCCGGCCGTAGATGCCCTTGACCGTGAGCATCGAGGTGACCACCTTGACCCAGTCGAAGGCGATCTCGCCCGACGGCAGGCCGAGCAGCGCGATCCGGCCGCCGTTGGCCATCGACGAGATCATCGAGTGCAGCGCCGCGGGCGCGCCGGACATCTCCAGCCCGATGTCGAAGCCCTCCTTCATGCCCAGCTCGGCCATCACGTCGTCCACCGTCGTCCGGGTGACGTCGACCGCCCGGGTCACCGCACCCATCGAGCGGGCCAGCGCCAGCCGCGGCCCGCTGACGTCGGTGACGACCACGTTGCGGGCGCCGGCCTGGCGCACGACGGACGCCGCCATGATCCCGATCGGCCCGGCCCCGGTGACGAGCACGTCCTCACCGAGCACCGGGAAGGACAGCGCCGCGTGCACCGCGTTGCCGAACGGGTCGAAGATCGCGGCCACGTCCGGATCGAGGTCGGCCGGGTGCCGCCAGATGTTGGACGCCGGGACCGCGACGTAGTCGGCGAACCCGCCGTCCCGGTTCACCCCGATGCTCACCGTGTTCGGGCACAGCTGGCGGCGTCCGGCCTGGCAGTTGCGGCAGCGGCCGCAGACGATGTGGCCCTCCACGCTGACCAGGTCGCCGACCGCGAGGGTGTCGACGCCCGGGCCGAGCTCGTCGATGTGCCCGGCGATCTCGTGCCCGATCGTCAGTGGCGGGCGGATCACCTGCTGGGCCCACGCGTCCCACGCCCGGATGTGCAGGTCGGTGCCGCAGATGCCGGTCCGCAGGACCCGGACGAGCACCTCGCCCGGGCCAGCCTGTGGTCTCGGCACCTCCCGCAGCTCCAGACCGGGGCCAGCCGTCGCCTTCACCAGTGCCCGCACCGGAGCCTCCTCGTCGAGTCCCGGACATCATGGCAGCGCGGTGACCATCGGCACTGGACGGGTGGGCCGGCTCGCCCGACCCTGGTCCCGAGGTGCCCTGATGCTTGAGACGGCGTTGGACATGTACTGGCTCGGCCAGGTGCTCGGCCTCGGCAGCCGGGCCCGCCGGGTGCTCACCGACCTGCCGGGCGACCTGGACTTCCTCGACGCCGCCCGGCGCGGGCTGCTGCCGGTCCCGCTCGACAGATACCCGCAGGCCCGCTCGCCGTTCCCGGTCCCCGGCCGGCCGGGGACCGGCGTGCGCCGGGCGGGGACGGCGCTGGCCGGGCGCCGGGTCGCGGTGGCGGCTTCCGGCGGCAGCGGGGCGATGGCCAGCCTGCTCGGCGTGCTGCGCGCCTTCGAGGAGGCCCAGGTGAGGCCGACGGCCATGACGGTGAGCTCCGGGTCGGCGCTGTTCGGGCTGCCGTGGGCCACCGGGCGGTCGGCCGACGAGGTGGCCGAGTTCCTGCTCGGGCTGCACCCGAGGGACTACGTCGACCCGGACTGGGTCGGCCTGCTCCGGGCAGCCCCGGCCCTGGGGCGCGGCTTCGGCGGGCTGCTGCGCGGCGAGGCGCTGGAGGCGACGCTGCACAGGTTCCTCGGCGACATCCGGCTCGGCGACCTGCCGGTGCCCTGCTACGCACCGGCCTGGAGCATCGAGGAGAACCGGGTGCAGTTCCTGGGGACCCGCACGACACCGGACCTGCCGGTCGCGCGGGCGATCCGGGTCGCGATGGCGCTGCCCATCTGGGTGGCGCCGGTGCGGCTGGACGACGGCGCGTGGTGCGACGGCGGTCTGGTGGACGTGTTCCCGGTCGCCCCGCTGCTGGACGTCGAACCGCCGCCGGACATCGCCCTCACCGTCAACGCCTACTTCCCCTCGGGGCTGGTGGCGGAGGTGGACACGGGATGGGACGAGCGAGCGCTGAGCCTGCTCAACATCGAGTCGCAGTTCCGCACCGCCCAGCACCTGCAGGTCGCCCGGCAGAACATGGCCCGGCTGCTGGCGGCCTGCCCGGTGGTGACGGTCGAGCCGGTGCCCTACTCCGTCGTCCGGGGGGCCGGGCTGTACCGGCAGTACGTGGACACCAGGAACTGGCCACGGTTCATGCTCGACGGGCTGCGGGCGGGGCGCCGCGCCCTGGTCGCCGCAGCCGGCCGGACCTGAGGGGCGGCCGGGCTAGTCGAGGAGCGCGGCGGCCACCAGTGCGCGCAGGGACGCCGCGGAACCGGCCCACGACTGGTTGCCTAGCGCCCGCTTGTAGTACCGCTGGGCCACGTGCTCCCAGGTGAACCCGGTGCCGCCGAGCACCTGGATCGCGGCCTCGGCCCCGAACACCGCCGCGTCCGCGGCTGCGGCCTTGGCCTGCGCGGCGGCCAGGGTCGCCTCCTGCGCGCTCACCTCGTCGGCGTCCGACTCGCGGGTCTCGACCGCCCACGCGGCCCGGTAGGCCAGTGACCGGGCCAGCTCGAGCCGGACGTAGGCGTCGGCCACCCGGTGCGAGACGGCCTGGTAGGTGCCGATCACCCGGCCGAACTGCTCGCGGGCCTTGGCGTGCTCGGCCGCGAGCTCGAAGACGCGCTGCGCGACGCCGACCGACTCGAGGGCGAGCGCGGCCGTGGCCCGCAGGGCCACCGCGTCGAGCACCACGCGGGCCTGCTCGCCGATGGCCAGCGCCGCCGCCGGGGTGCCGTCGAGGCCCAGCGTGCCGATCCGGCGGGTCCGGTCGGTGGTGGACCGCATCGTCACGGTGGCGCGGGCTGCGGGCAGCCCGACGAGGAACAGCCCCGGCCCGTCGTCGGTGCCGGCCACCACGACCACCTGCTCGGCCGCGCCCAGGTCCGCCACGTCGTCCTTGGTGCCGGTCAGGGTCCAGCCGCCGGACCCGCCT
>DATCDE010000308.1 GCA_036510875.1 Actinomycetes bacterium | reverse complement strand
AAGTCCGCGTGGTGGCGCTCAGCGGCTTCGACCACCGGGTCTTGGTAGCCGGCCGAATCCACCCGGATCCACAACCGGCGGTCCTGGCGGGCACCGGCTGGGATGGCGGCCACGCACTCGTCGATGAACGTGCCCATCGCCGGCCGTCGTTGGCGGCGCCACCATGGGCCCGCAGCGCGAGCACGTCCCCGGTCTCGCCGAGGACCCCGACCAGCGGGGACAGCGCGGTCTGTCCGGTCCGGGAGAACGCCGACCCTTGTTTGCCGGGTCCGTAGACCGCGACCCAGGTGGCGTCGGGGTCGATGGTCAACCAGTCCCCTGCCGGGGCCGCGCCGGCAGCCCAGGCCCGGCGCAGCATCACCCGGTTGACCGCGGCAGCCTTGGCCACCCGACCCAGATCCGCGGCCAGGAACCGCCACAGCGTCGGCACGCTGGGCAACCGGTTCGCCCCGCGCAGTGCCGTGGTGGCCGGATCGGCCAGCAGGGACCGGTCGCAGAGGAAGTCACCGCCAGCAAGGAGGATCTCGGTCAACGCCCGGTAGCACTCACCACCGGTGTCGCCACCCGGGCCGATCGGGCGCAGGCCCCGCCGGTCGGCCTCGGCGACCACGTTGAACCGGTCCAGCAGCGGCCCCCACAACGTGACCCCGGCCACCGGGGTCAGATCCGTCTCCGACGCCCCCGCCACCGGGGTCGGCACAATCCGTGCGGGACGCACCAGCAGTGCATCTTCGACATCGAACAACGGGCCGGTATCGTTCACCACGCGGGTGCCCTTCTGCTCGGTTGATCGCGACTTCGACAATCACGATCTTCCCTTGCAGCAAGGGCGCTTCCGCGTCAAGACACGGCTACCGCAAGTGACCCGACTGAAAGATCAGGGTCAGACTGGGCGGCCTTCGATCACGTTGATGTCGGGAGCCAACTCGGCGAAGTAGTCGCCCCCGGGCGGCGGCTGGTCGGCGACATCGAAGGTCAGTTGGACCATCCCCCGGGTCCTGCCCGGCTGCGGAACCCCGGCCCGGTGCAGGCACAGGTTCGGGTTCATAAGGATCGCAGACCTCGAGGCTCCGTCGAAGAACACTGTGCGGCTGGGGTCCTCGACGAGGCGTCGCGCCAGACCGACCTGCTTGTTCCGGGCGAGGTACCCACCGCGCATGGCCAACCGGGTGGTGGGGATGTCGAGCAATCGCAGCGCACCATTTTCAGCTGATACGCCGTCGCTGATCTGGACGAACAGTTTCATCACTGTGACTCGATGGCCGTCGGTGTGCCACAGGTTGCCGTAGTTGTACTCGAGCCGCTCGTCATCCGGGAGTGAGGCGATGCGCCACATCCGAACGTGCAACAACCGGAAGTGCGTGCCGTAGTAGCCGGTTAGCGCCTCGCGGACACGGTCGTCCAGCAGGAGCCGAAGTCCTGGGTTCCGGGCGACCGGATCGACCACGTATCGGACAGCCGATCGATCACGCGCCCCCATGTCCCGCGTCAGTGAGGGGTCGTCAATCACCCGTTGGTAGCCCGCGAGGATCGGGTCCATGATCTCCGGCTGGAAATCCGCCATGGGCAACCAGCCGCGCTCACGAAGAGTTCGCCCCGCCTGTGCACCCCAGGGGATCGCCGGTGCCACCGGCGAGACTTTCCGCAGCCGTCGAAGGTGCGCCCTAGCCTCGACGTTACTCGACCAGGTCCCGTCATTGCCGAAGACGAAACGCGGACCGGACTTCTTGGCGAGCCAGCCAATGGTCTGGACGTTGGCCATCAGAAAGACCCCCGAGCGCAACACGCTGACGCCGATGCGGAGTCGCAGACTAACTCAGGGTGATCCTGGAAGTGAGCCGAACAAGCAAATGAGACACGAATGGGCTATCGAACCCGCGTCCCTTCACAACGTTCTGGGGGGAGACCCCGAGTCGCGCACAGGTCAACCCCGCACCGTCGCCTGCGTCTCAGCCCGCTGCTGCCCTTGCGACCGTGCGCGACACACGCTTAGCGTCACCCGTGGTCGGTTTCGTCCCCCAGGTCACCACACATCAACCGCGCGTACGCATACTCGGCGCAGTCAATGCACGCATCGACTCGGTGGCCACCATAGGCATGGCCCGTGCCACGCCACCGACCGAAGACGCCACGCTCCCAGCCAGGCTTCCGCAAGAACACCGCACGACTCAGCGTTCGCATGACTGCCCCCCCAGGGCCAGGAACGTGACGAACAAAGTCTTCGCGCTCAAAGCCGCGAAGCACAAGCCTGCCCCTCAAGCCCTATCAGGAGTAATCTCAGCCAGTCCGCCCGGAGGATCTTCGTGGCAAACTCGCCACCCCCGCCCCCGCCCCGCCCCCGCGCACGGCACGGCACACGGTCTGCGCCGGTGTCCGGCGGCCGCCCGATTCACAGGAGACAGGCGGCGGATCAGTTCAACAGGCAGAGGCGTTGGAGGATCAGAGGTGTCCGGTAGACCGCTCAACGGCCTCCAAGTCACAACGCTCCCTCCAGCCGAAGCACCACCGCCACCGCAGCCGAACCATCAGCCGTCACGTCCCCGCGATCCACCGCGTCCAGGATCTTCCTCAGCAGGTCAGCCGCCTCCTGGCGATCGGCTCGGGTCATGGCCACATGATCTAGCCTGTGGTGTCGCGGCGGCCACGGGTAGGTCTGACACGTTACCTTCGGGGCGTCGTACGACAGGTTCTGCTGGTCCCCGGTCAGGTGGGAGGGATCTGAGCCACCTCGAAGTCACCCAGCATCCCCAGGCCCGACAACTTCCTTGTCACCGGCCCGTGCGCGTCCACGAGGCTCAATGGGCGGCCCAGGGCGGAGGCCCGATGGTTGACCCCGATCAGCAACGCGACCCCGGTCCGATCGATCCTGGTCACGGCGCGAACATCCAGGCTCACCCTTCCCTGGCCCGGAGCCTCCAACAGGTCGAACAGGGCCTCACGCAACCCAGCGGTCTCGCGCCAGGTCACCTCACCGGCCCACACGCACACGCTGCTCACTGGGACAGATCCTCGCGGTGCAGACATCTCAAACCCCCGGCTCAGGAGCCAGCCGCATCCGGCTCCTTGCAGATCCCCAACGCACTCCCAGGCCGAGTTCATCCCTGCACCGCCTGGTGCTGTTGGCCAGAGTTCAGACTGGAAGGAAACGGTCCGTTAACGGACCAAAGATGTCCGCTGGACTCCCGGCGAACACCATCTCGGACGCCCTCGCCCACCATGGCAGGCGCGGCTCCGCGAGGTTCGGCGGTTCGGACTCTCTCGTCCCGCTCGGGCTGCTAGGATCTTGCGTAGGTCGGACCTCGCGTCCCACTCGCGCTGCGAGGTTTCTTCGTAGGTAGGTCTCCTCGTCTCGATCACGGTGCGCGCTTTCCCGTAGGTCTCAGCATGTGACCGCGAGTCTCTGCCTCAGCAGCGAGGTTCGTCGGAGAGCAATCTCAACCGGCTATCACCTAATGGACGCAGTTCAGCCCGAGCATTTGGCGTTCCCGAGAATCGGACGACGTCGGACACCTGCCAGTACGACGAAGGACTACTGGACATAACCACCCCGACGATCATGAGCACCATCAGGGCCGCCCCGAGCCAGCCCAGCACGATCCCAGCGATGGCCGCCGACACCACCGTTATCACCCGTGTCTCGGATCTGTCGTCGGCCGATGTAGCCGAACACCAGTGCCAGGATCGAGCCGATACCGTAGATCAAGAGCAGTCCCAGTACGAACGAGGAGATCGCGAAGCCGTTGTACCTCCGCTGCTGCTGCGGCTGCGCGTACGGGTACTGAGGCGGTGCGGAGTAGCCGTACACCGGAAGGTACTGCTGTGTTGGGTACCCGTACTGCGGGCTCGGCGGGGGTGGCGGCGGGAAGATCGGCTCATCGACCGGCCCGGCGGCGGTCACGCCCCCGCTCGATGGTGCTGATCTGGACGCGATCCGTTGCGGCGGGATGCCGCGGGTGTTCGCCCCGGTGTACGCGCCGGCGACGGTGGGCCAGTTTCTGCGCGAGTTCACCCACGGCCAGGCCCTGCAGCTGGCCTCGGTGGCGCGGGCGCACCTGGTTGGCCTGGTGCGCCGGACCGGGCTGCTGCCCGGGGTCGAACAGCGGGCGTTCATCGACATCGATTCGCTATTGCGCCCGGTCTTCGGGCACGCCAAGCAGGGCGCCAGCTTCGGCCACACCAAGATCGCCGGCCGGCAGGTGCTGCGCCGAGGGCTGTCGCCGATGGCCACCACGATCAGCACCGCGCAGGGTGCGCCGGTGGTGGCCGGGATCCGGCTGCGCGCCGGGAAGGCGGGCTCCGGGAAGGGCGCGGCATCGATGGTCCGCGGGGCGATCGCCACCGCCCGCGCTGCCGGCGCGACCGGAGAGGTGTTGGTGCGTGGCGATTCGGCCGACGGCAACAGCGCGGTGGTCGGCGCGTGCGTGAAGGCCGGGGCGCGGTGCTCCGTGGTGCAGGCCAAGAACCCGGCGGTGAACGCCGCGATCGGAGCCATCCCCGACGACGCGTGGACCCCGATGCACTACCCCGGCGCCGTGGTCGACCCGGACACCGGGGAGCTGATCTCCGACACGCAGGCCGCCGAGGTGGCCTTCACCGCGTTCGGCTCCACCACCCGCCCGACTGACCGCGCGGCTGGTGGTGCGCCGGGTCCGGGACCGAGCCACGGC
>DATCDE010000307.1 GCA_036510875.1 Actinomycetes bacterium | reverse complement strand
CCTGCTGTCGAAGGCTGGAATCGGAGGGTGGGGGGAACGGCGTGCGTTCTGTCAGGGTATGGGCTCGGCTGCTGGGCGTGGTCCAGGCGGTCGTGGAGGATGTGGAGTTCGACGAGGTCGAGCAGGTGCTCGTGGTCGCGGGGACTTGACCGAGCGGCAGACCGCGACGCTGGCCGGGATGTGTGCTAGCACGCGGCAAGTATCCCGGCGACCTGGATCCTGGTCTTCTTCCACTTCCTCTCCTTCGGCGGCTTCCTTGCGTTCACCTCGTGGCTGCCCACGTATTGGACGTCGATGTACGACACCACGCTGCGCCAGGCAGGCCATCTTCTCCCTGATCTCCGCGCTCATCCGGGTGCCGGGCGGTCTGCTTTCCGACCGGATCTCCATCAGGTACGCCCTACCCGGCAACTCTTGATGCTGGCCGGCACCGTCGTCTTGTCGTTCTCCGGGGTGTTCTCGGTCTCGCTGCTCGCGACCATCGCCGTGGGGGCCGGGATGGGCCTCCAGAACGGGATCGTCTTCAAGCTCCTCCCCCGCTACGTGCCGGACGCGGTCGGTGGCGCCTCCGGCTGGATCGGCGGACTGGGCGCCCTGGGCGGGTTCGTCATCCCGCCGGTCATGGGCGTGGTCACCGGGCTGGTCGGGGGATCGGTGGGATATGCCCGTGGGTTCCTGCCCTTCGCCGCCTTGGTCCTCTTGGCCCTGCCTGTGGTTGGTGTCCTCAACCGGTGGAGCTCACGGCATGGCCATGCGGTGGCCTAGCTGTTCAACGGGGCGGCGTGTGGGGTGGAGATCCCCATCCGGGCCATCGGCTCTGGGAGGGTCGCGCCACTCTCGGCGGCCGGGACTTCCGCCACTGGCCTGCTTGAGTTGCGGATTCCAGACTTGAGACGTGGACCGGTCGAGACCGACGGTCGTGGTCGGTTGCGGCTGTCCTCCGCGTCTCCGCAGCCGCGCAGGCGCGGGATCGATGAAGGAGGGGAACCTCCGTGACCACCTACAGTTCTGACAAGACCGGCACCCATCGCCTGACGCCCGATGGCGTCACCGCTGTCGAGCCCAGCGCTGGAGCCGTGGGCGTGACGATGTTCGCTGCGATTCTGATGATCATGACGGGTCTCTGGCAGGCGTTCGTCGGACTCGTCGCCATCGTCAACGACACGTTCTACGTCGCAACCCAGAAGTACATCCTCCAGTTCGACGTCACCACCTGGGGCTGGATCCACCTGGTGGTCGGCGTGGTGGTGCTGCTGGCGGGCATCAGCCTGTTCAGCGGAACGACCTGGTCCCGGGTCGTGGGGATCATCCTCGCCGGCGTCAGCGCGCTGGTCATGTTCGCCTGGATGCCGTACTACCCGCTGTGGGCGATCTGCGTGATCGCTCTGGACGTCTTCGTCCTGTGGGCCTTGGTCGCCCATGGAAAGGACATCAGAACACTGCGCGGGTAGTCCGTTATCCAAAGGCTGACCCTCTCCCTGACCGGAGTGGGTCAGTCTTGCTGCGGTCACCCGTCTGAACGCACCGGAGAGGCTTCGAACCCGACGTCCGCCACCGGTTTGCCTGCCCTCGCAACTGGGGACTCAGCGCAGGTGAGCTGCTCGATCAGGTGCTCGACGAGGAGCTGCCCTGCTGCACGTCGCTGAGAGCACCCTGGGCGGCCCACCCCAAGTCCGGGACGTGGGCCTGCTGCAGCACTCGCTGGCCCGCAACTACGGGCTGGTGGACGGCATCGAGCGGCTGGCCGTGGCCGCCGTCCTCGCGTTCTACGGCTTCAACGGGCTCCGGCTGTCCGTGACCAACGACGAGGCCTACGACCTCGTGATGGCGGTCGCCGCCGGACAGCTCGACGATGTCGACGCCATCGCGGCTGCCCTGGAACGGGTCGCCCATCCGCGACGCTGGCCACCCGAACGGGCCGATGCACGGCGGGGTGCTTCGGCGTCATGACATGTTGGCGAACCTCCAGCGGCGAGGCTTCATGAACAGCGGCCCTGTTGGGTCTGGTCGCACCCTTCCGCGGCCGCCGACGCCGGTGACGATGGCGCCGACGACGATCAGTGCCTGCCGAAAGAGCCCCAGCGCCGAGTCCGATGGCCGGCGGGTTCGACAACAAGCAGAATTGGTCACCGTGCCGCCGGCCGAGCGCCGGCTGGCGGCAGCGCGCTAGGTTGGCCGACCACATCACGGCGCAACCGCAGGGTGCCGCTGACGACGACGGGAGACGCCTTGGAGATCAAGGAGCTAGGACACCTGGTGCTCTACGTGAGGGACCTGGCCAGGTCGGTGCACTTCTACCGCGACGTGCTCGGTTGGCGGCCCATCCTGGGTGGGGGCGACGACCCGCTGCCGATCCCCGTGGCCGCGTTCTCAGCCCCGTCCGGTCGGACCCACCACGAGCTGCTGCTCATCGAGGTTGGCCAGGAAGCCGCGGCCCTTCCGACCGGCCGACGCGTCGGCATGTACCACTTCGGCCTCAAGGTCGGTGACAGCGACGACGAGCTCAGGGGTGCCCTAGCCACCCTGACGGCGAACAACGTCACGGTGCTGGGCGCCAGCGACCACACGGTCACGCACAGCCTGTACATCGCCGACCCGGACGGCAACGAGATCGAGCTCTACATCGACGTCCCAGGCGTGGACTGGCGAAACGACCCGACCCTGATCGCCGCCCCGGTCAGGCCGCTCGTGCTCTGATCCGCGTGAAGCAGGCAAGAACCAGCAGCTCGCCCTGCGCGTGGCGCGCGGCCGGTCGACCACTACCGCTGAACGGCTTCTCCTCGGCGGCGGTCTATCACCAAATCCTCATCGACTGCCCCCGATAATGCGCGGTCATCACGCCATCCCCGTGACCTGACAGGAGCACAGATGCCCGGCCGCTTCGCTGTCCGACCGGTGAGGCTCGCGGCCGCCGCGCTCGGGTTGGTCTTCCTGGTCTCGGGGT
>DATCDE010000306.1 GCA_036510875.1 Actinomycetes bacterium | reverse complement strand
CCTTCTGCGCGCACTGCCGCACAAAGCGCACCTTCATGGACGGCGAGCGCCGGCGACCCGGCGTCCGTGAAGGGTAGAAAGTTGCGGCCACCCGCACAGAAGGGACCCTTCATGCCGGTGGGGTTGGTGGCCACCGACCTGGACGGCACGATCGTGGGCCACGACGGCACCGTGTCGGCGCGCACGGTGGCCGCGCTGGCCGCGGTCGAGGACGCCGGGGTGCCCCTCGTCCTGGTCACCGGCCGGCCGCCGCGCTGGATGCGCCCCGTCGTCGAGGCCACCGGCCACCGCGGGGTGGCCATCTGCGCCAACGGCGGCGTCGTCTACGACCTGCACACCGAGCGGATCCTCGAGGCGTTCCTGCTCCCGCTGGACGCCGGCCTTGAGGCGGTCCGCCGGATCCGCGAGGTCATGCCCCGGGCCGTCTTCGCCGTCGAGACCGGCGCCGGGTTCTCCCACGAGCCGGCCTACCGGACCCGCTGGGACTCGCACCTCGCCGCGGTGCGGATCGCCCCGGCCGAGGAGCTGGTCGCCGTCCCCGTCGTCAAGCTGCTCGTGCGCGACGAGGACAGCGACGGCGACGCCATGCTCGAGCTCGCCCGGCAGGCGCTCGGCGGCCTGGTCGAGGTCACCCACTCCAACCCCAACGACTGCCTGCTGGAGATCTCCGCCCTCGGGGTCAGCAAGGCGACCACGCTCGCCAGGGTCGCCGCGGAGCACGGCGTCGAGGCCGCCGACGTCCTCGCGTTCGGTGACCAGCCGAACGACCTGCCGATGCTGGCCTGGGCCGGCACCGCCTACGCGGTGGCCAACGCCCACCCCGAGGTGCTCGCGGCCGTGCCGCTGCACACCGCCTCGGTCGACGAGGACGGCGTCGCCCAGGTGCTGGAGAACCTCCTCGCTGACGGCGGGCTGCGCCGATAGCCTCCCCGGGTGCCCGTCATCGAGGTCTCCGGCGCGCGCAAGACCTACCGCCGTCGCCGCCGACCGCCGGAGCGGGCGCTCGACGGCCTCGACTTGGTCGTCGATGAGGGCGGCGTGCACGGCTTCCTGGGTCCCAACGGCTCGGGCAAGACCACCACGATCCGGATGCTGCTCGGCCTGGTCAGCGGCGACGCCGGTGAGCTGCGCCTGCTCGGCCGCCCGGTCCCCGACCAGCTGCCGGCCGTGGCGGGCGACGTCGGCTCGCTGGTCGAGACCCCGCTGTTCTTCCCCACCTTCAGCGGACGCCGCAACCTCGAGGTGCTCGCCCTCACCGCAGGGGTGGCCAAGCCGAGGATCGAGGAGTGCCTGGAGACGGTCGGGCTGCGTGACCGGGCCGACGACGCCGTCAAGGGCTACTCGCTCGGCATGAAGCAGCGGCTGGGCATCGCGGCCGCGCTGCTCAAGGGCCCCCGGCTGCTCATCCTGGACGAGCCGTCCAACGGCCTGGACCCCGCCGGCATCGTCGAGATGCGCGAGCTGGTGCGCCGCCTCGGGTCCGATGGCCGAACCACCGTGTTCCTGTCGTCGCACCTGCTCGGCGAGGTGCAGCAGGTCTGCGACCACGTGACGATCCTGGCCCGGGGCCGCTGCGTCACCAGTGGGCCGGTCGCCGAGGTGCTGGCCAGCCGGGACACCGGCGACGTCCGGCTGCGCCTGGACGACCCGACCGCGGGACGGGCCGTCCTCGAGGCGGCCGGCTACACGGTGACCTCGCTCGGCGACGCGTGGCAGGTGCACGCGGTGACCGACCCGGCCGCGGTGACCCGGCTGCTGGCCGAGCGCGGCCTGTTCCTGTCGGAGCTGTCCCCGATCAGCGCCGACCTCGAGAGCGTCTTCCTCGAGCTGACCAAGGATGCCTCCCTGTGAGCACCGCCGACCCCGTCATGACCGGGACGGCGGTGACCCGGCGCCCGTCGCTGCTGCGCGCGGAGGTGCTGCGGATCCGTTCCCGCCGGCTGGTCCGGCTGCTGCTCGTCCTCGGCTACCTCGTGGTCGTCCTGGTCTTCGCCGGCACGCTGCTCAACACCGGTCGGCCGTCGGCCGGCCAGCTCGCGGCCGCGCAGGCGCAGGCCGACCAGGTCGTGGCCCAGTGCCGCTCGAGCGTTCCCGCCGACCAGGTCGAGCAGGCGTGCGCGGGGATCACCGCCGAGCAGTTCATCCGCCGGCATCCGTTCGAGGTCAGCGGGCTGCGCGGGGGTGCACTCGGGGTCGGCGCCGGGTTCGCCGCGCTCGCGTTCGTCATCGGCGCCTCGAGCGGGGGCGCCGAATGGACGGCGAAGACGCTGCCGGTACTGCTCACCTGGGAGCCGCGACGGGTCCGGGTCACCCTCACCAAGGTGGCCGTCGTCGTGGCCACCGTCCTGCTGGCGACAGCGCTCGCCGAGCTGCTGTGGACCGGGCTCGGCTCGGCGCTGGTGTCGCTGCGGGGCTCCTGGACCCCCCGTCCCGCAGGCTTCTGGGCCGACCTGCTGGCCACCCAGGGGCGGGCGGTGCTCCTGGCCGGACTGGCCGGTACCGGGGGCTTCGCCCTGGCCAACCTGATCCGCAACACCGGTGCCGCGCTGGGCATCGCCTTCGTCTACTTCGCCTTCCTGGAGAGCGTGGTCCGAGCCGTGTGGCACTGGGGTGAACAGTGGCTGCTGGTGACCAACGTGACCGCCTTCCTCCAGCACGGGGGCGTGGACCTGTACCTCAGGGACCGGGTCGACCCGACCACCGGCAGCTTCACCAGCGTGGTCGTGCACCTGACGAACCTGCGCGCCGGGCTCACCCTGGCCGTCTACACCGCCGTCGCCGTGCTGGTCGCCGTGCTGGTGTTCCGGCGCCGCGACCTCACCTGACCGGCCGCAGGACGGACTACAGGTACGGGCCGTTCGAGCGCCGCGGGACCTGCTCCTCCTCCTGCGACGGGCCTTCGGTCCCGACCGGCAGGGCGCGGCGGCGCATCTCCTCGAACTGCGCCCGCGCGGCCATCTGCTGGGCGAACAGCGCGGTCTGGATGCCGTGGAACAGCCCCTCCAGCCAGCCGACCAGCTGGGCCTGCGCGATCCTCAGCTCGGCCTCGGACGGCACGGTGTCCTCGCCGAACGGCAGGGCCAGCCGGTCCAGCTCCTCGACCAGCTCGGGGGCCAGCCCGCTCTCCAGCTCCTGGATCGAGCGGCGGTGGATGTCCCGCAGCCGGGCCCGGCCGGCCTCGTCCAGCGGTGCCTGCCGGACCTCGTCGAGCAGCTGCTTGATCATGCTGCCGATGCGCATCACCTTGGCCGGCTGCTCGACCAGGTCCGCGACCGAGGCCACCTGCTCGCTGTCGTCGTCCTGCGCCTCGCCGACCGGCACCCCGCCCAGCACGCCGAGCGGCTGGCCGCCCGGTCCCACGACGACGATCTGGGCGTCCGCGTCCGGCTCGTTCATGTGCCCATCCAACCTCATGACGGCGGACGCCGGTACCTGAGGTCAGGTCCCGACCGACAGGACCACCTTGCCGACGACTGCACCCGCCTCGACCAACCGGTGCGCCTCGGCCGCCTGGTCGACCGGGAGCACCTGGTCCACCACCGGGACCACCCGGCCGGACTCCAGCAGCGGCCATACGTGCTCGCGCACCGACCGCACGATCGCGGCCTTCTCCTCGTCCGGACGGGCCCGCAGGGTGGTGCCCAGCACGGCGGCCCGCTTGCCCATGAGCTGACCCAGGTCCAGCTCGGCCCGGGCGCCGCCCTGCAGCCCGATCACCACGAGCCGGCCGTTCACGGCCAGCGCCGAGACGTTGCGGGCCAGGTAGGAGGCGCCCATGAGATCGAGGATCACGTCCGCGCCATGACCGTCGGTCGCAGCCCGCAGCGACTCGACGAAGTCCTGCTCGCGGTAGTTGATGGTGACGTCCGCGCCGAGCGCGCGGCAGCGGTCCAGCTTGGCCGCGGAGCCCGCGGTCACGGCCACCCGGGCACCGGCGGCCGTGGCCAGCTGGATCGCCAGGGTGCCGATCCCCGACCCGCCGCCGTGCACGAGCAGGGTCTCGCCGGGGCGCAGGGCGACCAGCATGAACACGTTCGACCAGACCGTGCAGGCGGCCTCCGGCAGGCCGGCCGCCGCGACCAGGTCGACCCCGGACGGCACCGGCAGCAGGTGCGCCGCCGGCGCCAGCACCTGCTCGGCGTACCCGCCACCGGGCAGCAGCGCGCAGACCTGGTCGCCGACCGACCACCCGTCCACCCCAGGCCCCACCGCGGTGACCGTTCCCGAGCACTCCAGCCCCGGGTACGGCGGTGCCCCGGGCGGCGGCGGGTAGTGGCCCAGCCGCTGCAGCAGGTCGGCCCGGTTGACCGCGGTGGCCGCCACCCGCAGCAGCACCTGGCCGGCGCCCGGTGCGGGCGGGTCGGGGACCTCCTCCCAGCTGAGCATCTCGGGCCCGCCGGGCTCGGTGATCTGGACGGCGTGCACGGGGGCTCCCTACTCCTGCACGGACTGCGTGGACGGCGAAGCGTCGGCGGGCGTGTCGTCCGGAGCCGCCTGGCGCACGACAACCACCCGGCCGCCGCGCTGGAACAGCTTGACCGACCCATCGGTGAACCGGCTGACCGCGCCGTCCCGGATCACGGCCAGCACCATGTCGGCGCTCTCCGCGGGGGACCGGCCGAGCTCCTCGCGGGTGACCTCGCGCTCGACCACCTCGAGCCCCTCCCCGGCCACCGGCAGGTCCTCCATGATCCCGCCGGCGACCGGTGCGGACACCGACAGCGCCAGCGGCCGCCCGGCTGCGGCCGCCGAGTGGATCACCGAGTCGGCCCCGCTCTGGGTGAGCAGCGCGACGTTGTCCGACTCGCGTACGGCGCACACGATCCGGCTGCCCGGGTTGAGCCGTCGGGTGGTCAGCACCACGAGTGCGGCGGTGTCGTCCCGGTGCGCCGAGACGATCACGTTGGCGGCCCGCTCCACCTCGGCACGGCGCGGCACTTCGACCCGGGTGGCATCCCCGATCACCCCGGCGACGCCTATCCGGTTGGCCTCGGCGATGGCGTCGGCCGACGGGTCGATCACCACGACGCGGGACGCCGGCCGGCCGTCGTCCAGCAGGCCCTGCAGCGCGCTGCGCCCCTTGGTGCCGAAGCCGACGGTCACGGTGTGGTCGTGCACGTGGGACCTCCAGCGGCTGACCCGGTCGTCGTGGCGGCTGCGGGCGGCCAGCACCTCGATGGTGGTGCCGACGAGGAGCACCGGCAAGACGATCCGCAGCGGGGTGACGACCAGCACGTTGCTCAGCCGGGCGCCGTCGCTGACCGGGGTGATGTCGCCGTAGCCGGTCGTCGAGAGCGTGACGGTGGCGTGGTAGGCCGCGTCCAGCAGGGACACCGCGCCGTCCGCGCTGTCCCGGTAGCTGCCGCGGTCCACCCAGACGAGGGCCACCACGACGACCAGCACGGCCAGCGCCAGCAGCAGCCGGGTCACCACGGCCCGCAGCGGGCTGACCGCCTTGCTCGGCAGCGCGAGGTCGACCCCCGGGCCGAGCGTCGGCGCCACCACCGGTCGTCGCCGCCCCCCCGCCATGGTCCGAGCCTAGGCTCCGGGCAGCCGCAGCAGCCGGACGTCGCTGCCGGCCAGGCCGCCGTGCGGCGGGATCACGGCCATCGCGTCGGCGGTCACCAGCCCACGCAGCATCGCCGGGCCGACATGGTGCAGCGGGACGCCACCGCGCACCGGCACCAGCCGGGTGTCGTGGGGGTGCCCGGTGACGGTCTCGCGCAGCGTGGTCAGCACGGGCTCCGGCTCGAGACGGCGCAGCAGCCCGCACAGCACCGGCTCGGCGAGCGTGAGCAGGCCGGACACCGCGGCCAGCGGGTTGCCCGGCAGGCCCACCAGCGGCCGGCCGTCCGGCAGCCGGGCCAGCAGCATCGGGTGTCCCGGACGGACGGCGACGCCGTCGACGAGCACCCTGGCCCCGACCTGGGCCAGCACGGCGTGCAGGTGGTCGACCGGGCCACGGGCCGTCGACCCGGTGGTCACCACGACGTCCGCGTCGGCGGCGGCCAGGGCCGCGGCGAGCGCCTCGGCGGTGTCCGGCACCCGCTGCGGGGTGCACGCCTCGGCGCCGAGCGCGGCCAGCCAGCCGGGCAGCATCGGGCCGAGAGCGTCGCGGACCTGGCCGTGCCTGGCCACCCCGTCGTCGAGCAGCTCGTCACCGAGGACCAGCGCCTGCACCCGGGGAGGGACCACCACGGGCAGCCGGTCGTAGCCGGCTGCCGCGGCCAGTCCGAGCAGGGCCGGCGTGACCGTCGTGCCGGCCGCGGCCACCTCGTCGCCCACGCGACACTCGCCGGCCGCCGGGCGCACGTCGGTCTCGGCTGGCGGTCGCGGGCCGGTCAGTGTGTCGGCGTCCTCGGTGCCGTCCTCCCGGCGCAGCACCGCGTCCGCGCCGGGCGGGAGGCCGGCCCCGGTGGCGATGCGCACCGCGGTGCCCGCGCCCAGCGGCTGCGGCCGGGACCCCGCGAGCACGGTGCCGACCACCCGCCAGGGGCCCTGGCCGCGCACCGCCCAGCCGTCCATCGCGGACGTTGGCCACGGCGGCAGGTCGCTGCGCGCGGTCAGCGCAGCGGCCA
>DATCDE010000305.1 GCA_036510875.1 Actinomycetes bacterium | reverse complement strand
CGTCAGCGGCGGCGGCGGCGCCGTAGCTGGCGGCCAGCCGCTGCAGGAAGTGCCGCTGGGACAGCTCGTACTCCTGGGTGCCCACCGTCTCGATGACGTGGGTGGCCAGCATCGAGCCGACCTGGCAGCACCGCTCGGGGGACAACCCCCAGGCCACCCCCGCGAGGTAGCCGGCCCGGAAGGCGTCCCCGACCCCCGTCGGGTCGGCGATCTGGTCCTCGGCCGGGCAGCCGACGACGACCGGCGGCCCGCCGCGCCGCTCGACCATCGCGCCCTTGGGGCCGAGCGTGGTCACCCGGGTGCCCACCCGGTCCAGGATCTCCTCCCCGCTCCAACCGGTCTTCTGCTCGGTGAGCGCCGCCTCGTACTCGTTGGTGAACAGGTAGGCGGCCCCGTCGATGAGCTGCCGGATCTGCTCGCCGTCCATGCGGGCCAGCTGCTGGGAGGGGTCCGCCGCGAACGGGTAGCCGCGGAAGCGGCACTCGTCGGTGTGCCGGAGCATCGCCTCCGGGTCGTCCGGGCCCACCAGCACGACGTCCGGTCGGCCCACGCGCGCGGCGATCGGCTGCAACTCGATGGAGCGTGCCTCGCTCATCGCTCCCGCGTAGAACGACGCGAGCTGGTTCTGGTCGTTGTCGGTCGTACAGATGAACCGGGCCGTGTGCCGCACCTCGGACACGTGCACCGAGTCGGTGTCCACCCCGTGCCGCTCCAGCCAGGACCGGTAGTCGTCGAAGTCCGCGCCGACCGCGCCGACAAGGACGGGGCGCAGCCCCAGGCAGCCCAGCCCGAACGCGATGTTGGCGCCCACCCCGCCGCGCCGGATCTCCAGCTCCTCCACCAGGAAGGACAGCGAGACCTGGTCCAGCTTCCCGCTGACTAACGAGTCGGCGAACCGCCCGTCGAAGGTCATCAGGTGGTCAGTGGCGATCGAGCCGGTGACGACGACGCGCACGGCACTCCCCCTCGTGTGGTGCCGGGTGGACGACGACAGCGAACACTACTCATGGGTAGACGTTCCCTCTGGCCCGGTCACGTGCCTACCGTGGCTGGCATGAGCAACGGATCGCCCGCCCGGCCGCCCTTCGACGGGCTTGGAGCCGACTTCCCGGACGGCGAGTCGGGCCTGCCCGGCCTGGTCGCCGACGGTCGCGCCATGCGCCTGCGCACGGTGCTCGACCTGCCCGCCGAGCCGGCCCACCCGGCCTCCCCGGCGACCGACGTCCGAGTGCCGGACAGCGCCGCCGACCTGCTGGCCGAGCTGGGCGGCTACGGCGCCTGACGGCCGACCATCAACCACGAACGGGGCGGCTCCCGGTGAGGGAGCCGCCCCGTTCGACGTCTGGTCAGGCGCTTAGTGGAAGGAGTCGCCGCACGCGCACGAGCCGCTCGCGTTCGGGTTGTCGATCGTGAAGCCCTGCTTCTCGATGGTGTCGACGAAGTCGATGGTGGCGCCGCCGAGGTAGGGCGCGCTCATCCGGTCGGTGACGACCTTGACGCCGCCGAAGTCGGCCACGACGTCGCCATCGAGGGACCGCTCGTCGAAGAACAGCTGGTAGCGCAGACCCGAGCAGCCACCAGGCTGCACGGCCACGCGGAGCGCGAGGTCGTCTCGACCCTCCTGCTCGAGCAGCCCCTTCACCTTCACCGCAGCGGCGCTCGTGAGGAGGACTCCACTGGTGACGGACTCGTCCTGGATCGTCATGCGTGCGACTCCTGATAGGTCGGTGGTCGGGGCTATGCGTGCGACTGACCCGTCCAACGCCGGGGCGGTCGCCGGTGTTCCATCGTGACACAGGATCCCGGAAAGCTCACGTGTCACCTGACCGACGATCTTGGCGTCCAGGTGCGGGCCACCCGCTCGGCCAGGTCGGCGAGCCGGGCGGCCGGCTCAGCCAGGGCCGCGGCCACGGAGCCGGCGGTCTCCTCCACGGCGTAGGCCGCGTCGATCCCGGCGGCGGCGAACTCGCGGCGGCCCACGAGCACCCGCCCGGCCAGCACCACGCACGGCCGGGCGGCCCGCTGCGCCGCCCAGGCGACCCCGCGCGGCACCTTCCCCTGCAGCGAGGTCTCGTCGAAGGTGCCCTCGCCGGTGAGCGCGAGGTCGACCTGCTCCATCCGCTGGGGCAGCCGCAGCGCCTCGACGACGGTCTGCACGCCGGGCACCCGGGTCCCGCCGAGCAGCATCAGCCCGTAGCCCAGGCCGCCGCCGGCCCCGGCGCCCTCGGCTGACGCGTCGCCGCCGGACTGCTTGGCCCACTCGGCGAGGCGCACCTGCAGGTCGAGGACCTGGTCGCGGTCGGCGCCCTTCTGCGGGCCGAACACCGCCGCGGCGCCGTTGGGACCGAGCAGCGGGGCGTCGACGTCGGTGGCCACTGCCAGGGGGATACCGGCCGGCCAGGACCCGGCGCCGCCGAAGGCCTCGACGCAGGGCTGGCCACCGTCCGTGGACGCCGTCCCGCCCACGCCCACCACCACCCGCCCGGCACCGACGTCCAGCGCGGCCCGCAGCAGGTCGGCGACCCCGGCGCTGCTGGCCTCCATCGGGCGCCGGCGGTCCGGCGGCAGCAGGTGCAGGCCGCAGGCCTGGGCCACCTCGACGTACGCCGTGCCGTCCGGGGCGAGCAGCACCGTGCCCGGGGTCGGCTCGCCGAGCGGGCCGTGCGCGGTCACCTGGACCAGCCGGCCGCCCAGGGCCGCGTGCAGCACCTCGACGAAGCCGGGGCCGCCGTCGGACAGCGGGGCCAGGTCCAGCAAGGCCCCAGGGTCGTGCCGCCGCCAGCCGGCGGCGATCGCGGCCGCGGCCTGCGGGGCGGTCAGGGTGCCGGCGAACTTGTCCGGGGCGATGAGGACGCGCACCCGGCCCATCCTCCCGTATCCGCCGGACAGCCGATCGCCGTACCCTGGCCTGGTGACGAGTCCCTCCGACGCGGCCATCAACAACGGGGTCACGCCCAGCCCGCTGGCCCTGCTGCTGCTCGGCCGCGACGCCGACCCCGACTCCGAGCGGGGGGTCGAGTGCCCCGGTGACCTGCCCCCGGCGTCCGACCCGGACCTGGTGGAGCGGGCCCGCGCGGCCAAGGCTGCGCTGGGTGAGAAGGTGTTCATCCTCGGGCACCACTACCAGCGCGACGAGGTCATCCAGTTCGCCGACGTCACCGGTGACTCGTTCAAGCTCGCGCAGAACGCCGCAGCGCACCCGGAAGCGCCCTACGTCGTGTTCTGCGGCGTCCACTTCATGGCCGAGTCCGCGGACATCCTGACCGGGGCCCGCCAGCAGGTTGTGCTGCCCGACCTCGCGGCCGGCTGCTCGATGGCGGACATGGCGGCCATCGGGCAGGTCGAGGACGCCTGGGACGTGCTGGCGGACGCCGGAGTCGCCGAGGTGACCATCCCGGTCACCTACATGAACTCCACCGCGGCGATCAAGGCGTTCACCGGCCGGCACGGTGGGTCGGTGTGCACGTCGTCCAACGCCCGGCGGGCGCTGGAGTGGGCGTTCGGCCAGGGCCAGAAGGTGCTGTTCCTGCCGGACCAGCACCTGGGACGTAACACCGCCGTGCTCGAGCTCGGGCTGTCGCTGGCCGACTGCGTGGTCTTCGACCCGCACCGGCCCCACGGCGGGCTGACCCCGGATCAGCTACGCGCGGCGAAGATGATCCTGTGGCGTGGCCACTGCTCGGTGCACGGACGGTTCACCGAGCAGACCGTGCACGACGCGCGGGAGCGGATCCCCGGGGTCAAGATCCTGGTGCACCCCGAGTGCCGCTACGAGGTGGTCACCCAGGCCGACCTGATCGGCTCGACCGAGTTCATCATCAAGACCATCGAGGCCGCCCCGCCCGGCTCGAAGTGGGCGGTCGGCACCGAGCTGAACCTGGTCAAGCGGCTGGCCGAGCAGCACCCCGAACAGACCATCGTGTTCTTGGACAAGACGGTCTGCTTCTGCTCGACGATGAACCGGATCGACCTGCCGCACCTCGTCTGGGCTCTGGAGAAGCTGGTCGACGGCCAGGTGGTCAACCGGATCGAGGTCGACGCGGACGTCGCGCGCTGGGCGAGGGTGGCCCTGGACCGGATGCTCGCGCTGCCCGAGCTCGGCGCCACCGACTGACCGGTCGGCGTCAGCCCACTCGCGGCCACGGGAAGGGCGCGAGGTCGGGCTCGACCCACTCGCTGCGCGCCTGCGGACCGGCGAGCGTCTCCGGTCGGTAGAACCGGGTCAGCAGCTGCTGGTCGAGCAGGGCCGGGTGCTGCTCAACGAAGGTCGGGAAGTCGCCCGCCGTGCTCAGCGCCGCATGCTGCCCGACCAGCTCGACCCAGGCGCGGGTCATCGTCACGTGGTACTTCTGCGGCGCGCCCGTGGAGCTGGCTACCCGCTGGAGGCCCTCCCCGACCACCCCGGTCGCTTCCGCGACGCCGTACCGGCGGATCGCCAACCAGGTGAGGTGGACGTGCTCGCGATGGCCGAACCGCTCGGCGGTGGACATCACCTCGGCCATCAGCGCGTCGAAGCCCTCCGGCCCGGTCACGACGACACCTCGGTCAGCGCCCGCAGGGCCGTGCGCAGCCCGTCCACGGTGGCCGGTGGCAGGCTGGCGAGCGCTCGCCGCTCCAGGTCCTCGACCGCGCGTCGCACCCGACCCGCCACGGTCCGGCCGGACGGCGTCAGCTCGACGACGACGACCCGACGGTCCCCGGGGCGGCCACCCCGCTGGATGAGGCCGCGGCGCTCGAGCCGGTCCAGCACGCTCGTCACGGTGGTGGGACGGGAACCGACGTCAGCGCCGAGCTCGGACACGGTGCGCGCTCGCCCGTCGGCCAGGTTGGCCAGCGCGTTGATCTCCGACGCGGTGAGGTCCAGGTCGGCCAGGTCAGCGGCGAGCGCGTGCAGCGTGACGTGGGTGGCCCGCTGCAGCGCCAGGATCGCAGATGTCACGATCTCGGATTATACGGTTTCGTAGCCGTATCGAAACCTAGACGTCGTCGAGGGTGAAGTTGCCGGTCGGAGCGTCCGGGTCCGCACCCCCCGTCGGCGGCGCATCGTTGGCCGGCTTGGCCGCCGCGGCCCGGTGCTCGTCGACGGCCGTGAGCGCGGCCTCGACGGCGTCATGGCCGCCACCGCTGCGCTGCTCGTCGTAGTAGGCCTCGCCGAGCGCCTTGAGCAGGTCGCCGTCCGACTTGGCGGCCTGCATCTCCCCGATCTTGGCCTGGCCCTGCTGGGCGGCCTGCTGCGTGGCGGCCATGGCCTTCTCGGCGGCTTCCTTGGCCTTGTCGAGGAATCCCATCAGTCGTTCCCTCCCAGAATGCTTCCGAACGGGTTGGACGCCTTCTCGTCGTGACCCAGCCGCGCGTTCTTCACGATCGCGTGCGACAGGCTCTCGATGGTCATCGACTGCAAGATCACCGTACCGTCACCCTCCAGGGTGGCGAGGTTGAACCCGTTGCCCCCGAGGACGGCATTCGTCATGACCTGCAGGTTGAGCCCGCCGACCCGCTCGATCCCGTAGGTGATCGAGTCCTCGAAGGCCACGATGCAGCCGGTGTGCACCTGGATCTTGCCGCCGTACTTGGCCGGGTTGAGCTCGATGAAGTTGCCGGCCCCGGCCACGAACACGGTGCCGACGCCGGTGAACTTCTCTAGGATGAACCCCTCGCCTCCTCGCAGACCGGACCGAAGGCCGCTGAAGGCGATGTCGAAGTGGACCGTCGACTCGGCCCCGACGAAGGCGTCCTTGTCCGCGTACCAGCCGCGGGTGCCGTCCAGCTCGAGCGCGCGGACCTCGCCGGGCAGGGTGCCGGCCAGGCTCACCAGCCCGCTACCCCCCTGGGGGGTGAAGTGCTGAAAGGCGATCGACTCCCCCGCCAGCATGCGTTTGCCCATGGACGCCGCCATGGCTGCCAGGCCGGCCTTTCCGCCCGCGGAGGGAGCGCTCGGATCCCCGATGCGGGTCTGCACGCCCACGTTGACCGTCTTCCAGAGGAACTTGCCGGCCTCCGCGTAGACCGTCTGCCCCTCTCCGACCTGGCAGACGATCATCTGCATCGCGTTGCCGACGATCTTGTGCGCGATGGTCATGGGTCGGCGCCTTCCGTTGCTGGGGTCAACGTCACGGTAGGACCCGCAGACGTCCGCGGGGCGCGACTTCACTCGAACCGGTGACCGGCCAGCGGAGGGTCCGGGCGTCAATAGGGGGTTCTTCGTGGTCCGCCGGGGACGCCTTCGATGCCGGCGGCGCTGGGGCCCAGTCGGGGCCGGTGGGTAGGTCGGTGGGGCCGCGGGTGTCGTGCCGACCGGTGGGGCTGGTCCAGGTGAACCGCCGGGGGGTGGGCTGGGCCAGCGCCCAGCCGGGGACGCCCGGGCGCGTCGTCCCAGCCCAGCAGCGTCGACGCCGCGACCACCACATCGGCCCGCCAGCGGGGCCGCCGCCGCACCCGGCGGCCCGCTCGACCCGACGGCAGCGCGGGCAGTGCGGGTAGCTGGGGCACCGCGGTGCCGGTAGCGATCGCGGTGAACACCCCCACCAGGGCGTCCGCACGGCGCGTGTCCAGCCCCCGCGGGTCGTCCGGCCCGGCGCTCGAGTGCGCGAGGGTGGTCAGGGTGTTCCACACCGTCGCCGCGTCCTGCGGCGCCAGCCGCGCACACACCTCACTCATCCCGTCCGGGGTCTCCCACTTCGACACCCCACGGGTCGCCACCGCGTGGGCGGAGGGTTTCGTCTGCCCGGGGTGTGGTGGGGCGAGTACTGGCGCGCGGGCCCAACGAGAACCACATGGCTGACTTCACTTAAGCAGATATGGGGGCCATGTGCGCGAGTCTAGCGACGACCACCGACAGCCGAGCCGGCTCAGCTCACAGGCCGGGCGCGCCCCAGACGGGGAACCAGCGGGTCAGGTCCTGCTCCACGCGCAGATCGTCCTTGACCAGGTCGCGTACCTGCAGCTCCAGCACGTTGTCCCGGCTCTCCTGCTGCCCCGCGACCGGGGCGAACGGGTAGAACGCACCGCGCTTGAACAGGTAGACCAGGGCAAGCCGACGTCCCGAGCCGTCCGCGAACGACGCCAACGAGCACAGCAGCGTGGGTCCGAACCCGGAGTCCTGCAGGGACGAGTTGACCGCGTGCAGGTCGGTGACGAGCGAGCCCACGTCCGGCGGGTCGGTGCGCAGCAGCAGCCAGGTGAACCCGTAACTGTCCACCGAGGCCTGGACGGCGGGTCCGCCGCCCACGGCCAGCAGCTGGGTGACCTCGGCCTCGACGTCGTCGAAGGCCTTCCCCTCGGCGGCCCGGAAGGCCACCGAGCCGAGCCCGGTCGGGCGCAGCCCGAGGGACGCCTCCAGGCTGATCGCGGCAGCCGGCAGCCCGAACAGCTGGTCGAGGTCCGGGCGGGCCGGCTTGGTCCGGCCGAAGATCGAGTCGAGGAGTCCCACGCTGGGTCGAATCCGCCGTCCGGCTCAGGCCTGGCCGAGCTGCGTGGCGATCTTGGCCAGCTGCTCGAGCCGCTGCTCCAGCGGCGGGTGCGTGGAGAACAGCGTCGACAGCGAGAGCCCCTGGGACCGCGCCGGGGTGAAGAAGAACGCGTTGAACGCCTCGGCCTTCCGCAGGTCGCGGCTCGGGATGGCCGCCATGTCGCCGGACACCTTCTGCAGCGCCCGGGCCAGCGCCGACGGCTTGGCCGTGAGCAGCGCTCCGCTGCGGTCCGCGGACAGCTCGCGGTACCGCGAGAGCACCCGGATCAGCAGGAACGAGAGCGCGTAGACGACAACGCTGACCACGAGGACCACGAGGAACACCAGAGCGGCGTTCTGGTCGCGGCGGTCCCGGCCCATCGAGCTCCACATCATCGCGCGCGTGAGGAAGCCGGCCAGCACCCCCACGAACGACGCGATCGTCATCACCGCGACGTCGCGGTGCGCCACGTGGGACAGCTCGTGGGCCAGCACACCCTCGAGCTCCTCGGCGTCCAGCCGCCGCATGAGACCCGTCGTGGCGCACACCACGGACCGGCCCGGGGACCGGCCGGTGGCGAACGCGTTGGGGATGTCGGTGTCCGCGATCGCCACCCGCGGCTTGGGCATGTCCGCCAGGGCGCACAGCCGGTCGATGACCGCGTGCAGCTGGGGAGCCTCCTCGGGGGTGACCACCCTGGCGTGCATGGCGTACAGGGCCACCGAGTCGGAGAAGTACCACTGGAAGAACAAACCGGCCGCGGCGATGCCCAGGGCCAGCCAGGCGGGCAGCCCGATGACCATGAGCAGGGCCATCAAGACCACATAGAGCAGCCCGAGGAGGAACATCGTCAGGACCATCCGGGTGGTCAGCCCGCGGTCCGCTGCGTAGCGGGTCTTCACGTCAGCCGGGAAGGAGCCCTTCGGCTCCCAGCAGGTCACGCACTTCCTCGATGGTGGCGTCCTCCGACGGCAGGACGACGTCCGAGCTGATCAGCGAGTCGTCCGGCAGCCGCGCACCGGCCGAACGGAGCTCGGCCAGCATCGCGTGCAGCGCGGACCGGAACGACTCCTCGTCGCCGGCCTCGACCGCCACGGCGATCTCGTCGTCGTGGGTGTTCATGGCCGCCTGGGCGTGGTCGGCCACCTCGTATTGACCCTCACCCATGATTCGGATGATCATGGCGTCTCCTCAGCGCTCTCGACCGGGATCGCGGGGGCGGCCTCGGCGGCTGGGGCTGACGTGCCGGCCGGCAGTCCGGCCGGGGCCGCACCCTGGCCGATCTCGCCCTTGAGCCGGCTCAGCTCCTGCTCCACGTCGGAAGAGCTGGACAGCCGCTCGAGCTCGAGGGTCAGGTCGTCCTTCGTGGTGCCGCTGGCGTCTTCGAGCGCGCCGCTGGCCATCAGCTCGTCGATCGCCCCCGCCCGCGCCTGCATCTGAGCGGTCTTGTCCTCGGCCCGCTGGACGGCCAGACCGACGTCGCTCATCTCCTCGGAGATGCCCGAGAACGCCTCGTTGATCTTGGTCTGCGCCTCCGCGGCCGTGTACGTGGCCTTGATGGTCTCCTTCTTGGTGCGGAAGGCCTCGACCTTGGCCTGCAGCCGCTGCTGGGCGGTGACCAGCCGTTCCTCCTCGCCCTGCAGCTGGGCGAGCTGCCCCTGCAGGTCGGAGATCTGCTGCTGGATGCCGGACCGCCGGGTCAGCGCCTCGCGGGCGAGGTCCTCCCGTCCGGCGGCGAGCGCCTGGCGGCCCTGGTTCTCCAGCTTGCTGCTCTGCTGGTCCAGGCCGGCCAGCTGCAGCTCGAGGCGCTTGCGCGACGTCGCCACGTCGGCGACCCCCCGCCGCACCTTCTGCAGCAGCTCGAGCTGCTTCTCGTAGCTGTAGTCGAGGGTCTGACGCGGGTCCTCGGCCTTGTCCAGCGCGCTGTTCGCCTTTGACTTGAAGATCAAGGTCAAGCGCTTGAAGAAGCCTGCCATCCGGCACGCCCTCCTTCGGGTCAGTCGGACCGGTCCCGGCCCTCCTGCCAGCCTAGGTGCTGTTGGCGCGGACCGGCGAGGGCTGGCGCAGGCGGAGGCGCCGCTACGCTGGCCCCGTGTTCCGCCGACGCAGCACCGACGAAGCCACCGAGGCCACCACCGCCGTCACCGACGGGTCCGGCAAGGGTCGCGCCACGCCCAGCCGCAAGGACGCCGAGGCCGCGCGCAAGGCCCGGCTCAAGGGCACCGCGGACCCCAAGGCGGCCAAGAAGCTGGAGCGCGAGCGGGGCCGCACCGACCGGATGCGGGCCCGGCAGGCTCTGGTGGACGGCGACGAGCGCTACCTGCCGGCCCGGGACCAGGGCAAGGCGAAGTCCTACGCCCGGGATTTCGTCGACGCCCGGCGCTCGGCCGGCGAATTCATGCTGCCCGCCGTCCTGGTGTTCCTGGTCCTCAGCTTCATCCCGAACAACCTGGTCCGCGGCTACTCGATCATCGGGTTCTACCTGTACATGCTGCTCGTGCTGGTGGACACGTCTTTCCTGGCCTGGCGCACCCGCCGGGCGGTCGCCCAGAAGTACCCCGACGACACCACCAAGGTCGGCATGTACGCGGCGCTGCGCGCGCTGCAACTGCGCCGGCTGCGGCTGCCCAAGCCACGCGTGCGCAGCGGCGCCAAGGTCTGATCATCCCGCCCGGGCCGGGGTGACCGCGCTCGCATAGAGTCGGGCGCATGGACTTTCGATACCTCGGCCACAGCGGCTTGAAGATCAGTGAGATCGCGTACGGCAACTGGATCACCCACGGCTCGCAGGTCGAGGAGGACGCCGCGAAGGCGTGCGTCCGGGCCGCCCTGGACGTCGGGATCACCACCTTCGACACCGCCGACGTGTACGCAGGGACCCGGGCGGAGGAGGTCCTCGGCCGGGCGCTGAAGGGCGAGCGCCGCGAGGGCCTGGAGATCTTCACCAAGGTCTACTGGCCGGTGGGTCCGGGGCCGAACGACCGCGGGCTGTCCCGCAAGCACATCCTCGAGGGCATCAACGGCTCGCTGCGCCGGCTGGGCACCGACCACGTCGACCTGTACCAGGCCCACCGCTACGACGTGGAGACCCCGCTCGAGGAGACGATGCAGGCGTTCGCCGACGTCGTCCGCTCCGGCAAGGCCCTCTACATCGGCGTGTCCGAGTGGACCGCGGACCAGATCCGTGCCGCCGCCGAGCTGGCCCGCGAGCTGCGCGTGCCGCTGATCTCCAACCAGCCGCAGTACTCGATGCTGTGGCGGGTCATCGAGGCCGAGGTGGTGCCGGCGTCGCGCGAGCTGGGACTGTCCCAGATCGTCTGGTCGCCGATCGCCCAGGGCGTGCTCACCGGCAAGTACCAGCCCGGCCAGCCGCCGCCGCCCGGCTCCCGCGCCACTGACCCGACCGGCGGGAACTTCATCAAGGCTTGGCTCACCGACGACGTCCTCGCGCCGGTCCAGCAGCTGCGCCCGCTGGCCGACCAGGCCGGGCTGACCATGGCCACCCTGGCCGTGGCCTGGGTGCTGCAGAACGACAACGTGGCCGCGGCGATCATCGGCGCCACCCGCCCGGAGCAGGTCGTGGAGAACGCCAAGGCGGCCGGCGTGAAGCTGGACGCCGACCTGATGGCAGCGATCGACGGGATCGTCGGCGACCTGGCGATCACCGACCCGGCCCGGACGGTGAGCCCCGAGACGCGCCCCTGAGCCAGACCTAGCCAGGCGGGAAGAGGCTCATCGGGCCGTAGACCTCGACGCCGTCCTCGAGCAGCACGACCTGCTCGACGCCGGCGTCCAGCAGCTCGCGCCACGTCTCGCCCAGCCAGGTCTCGGCGTCCGACTGGGTCGGGAACGAGCCGGTCGGCAGGTCGCGCGCCCCGGCGTCCAGGGGTGCTCCGTCGCGGGACTCGTACCGCCAGGTCCAGGCCATGGACGACACCCTACGACCCACGCCCGGAGTCACAGCGGGTCTGCTTTGACTCGGCAGCCTCCGGCGTGGGACCGTCCGAACCAGACAACTCCACACGCGCCTGAGCGGGGGAAGTCCGGTTGAATTCCGGCGCTGACCCGCAACCGTAGAGCCGAGGCACCGAGCACATTTCGGGGCCCCGGCGAGCCGGGATACCCGCCCAGGAGCGAGCGGCTCCCCCGTCCGTCGAGGTATGCGGGGCGGAGCCCGGGTCGACCCCGACCCGCGCCCACGCCTCTTCGCACCCGGTTGCACACCGGGGGCAAGAGGCGTGGTCGTGAGCGAGGCCAACGCGGGACACCGTCGCGGATCGCTCACACGAAAGGCGCTCCATGTCACGCACCACGGGCCGCACGGCCCGCGCCGCCCTCGGACTCGGCCTCGCGCTGGCGGCCCTGCTCGGCGCCGCCGGCCCGGCGACGTCCGCTCTCGCGTCGGCCCCCGCCAACCCGGCCGGGCTCTACGGCAGCCAGGACCCCACCTATGACGGCGTCTACCGCCAGTCGCTGGCGGTGCTCGCCCAGCTGGCCGCCGGCACCACCCCCGCCCCGGCCGCGGTCGCCTGGCTGACCGGCCAGCAGTGCCCGGACGGCGGCTTCGAGGCGTTCCGCGCCAACCCGGCCGTCGCGTGTGCGGCGCCGAGCTCGAGCACCTACTCCGGTGCGGACTCCAACAGCACCGCGCTCGCCGTCCAGGCCCTGGTCGCGCTGAAGCTGACCGCGGCGGCGGACCGCGGGCTGCAGTGGCTGACCGCCCACCACAGCGCGGACGGCGGCTGGGCCTACTACCCCGACGGCGCCGCGGGCAACGCCTCGGACGCGAACTCGACCGCGGTGGCGTGGAGCGCCTTCACCTCGGCCGGTTTGCCGCTGCCCACCAGCCCGGCCGGGCACACCCCGAGCGAGGCGCTGCTGGCCCTGCAGGTGGGCTGCTCCGGCGCGGCGGCCGACCAGGGCGCCTTCACCTACGCCGGGACCCCGAACGACTTCGCCAGCGTGCAGGCGACCCTCGCGGTGGCTGGCGGCTTCCTGCCGGTGCCCGCCGGGTCCCCGGCGAACGACACCCCGACCCTGACCTGCCCCGGGGGCGCGACCGATGCGTCCGGCGCGGCGGCCGCGGGTGCCGGCTATGTGGCCAATCGGCTGCTGGCCAACGGCGGCGGACTGCCCGACCCCAGCGGCTCGAGCGGGACCGACTACGGCAGCACCGCGAACGCCGTCCTCGCCCTGGAGTCGGCCGGGCACGGTGCCTCAGCGGCGCAGGCGGCGCTGAGGCTGCTGGCCGCCCACCAGGCCGTCTTCACCACCGCCAAGGGCGCCGACCTGCCCGGGTCGCTGGCCCTGCTCGTCCTGGCCGCCGTGGCCGGCGGCCAGGACCCGCATGCCTTCGGCGGCAGCGACCTCGTGGCCCGGCTGACCGCAACGATCACCCCGGCCGCCGCCGTGGCGGCGACGTCGTCGCCGTCCGCGTCGGTGACCACCCA
>DATCDE010000304.1 GCA_036510875.1 Actinomycetes bacterium | reverse complement strand
CCACGTTGTGCTTTTGGTAGTGCTCGACGAACAGCCCGGTGGCGGTGACGTTGTCCCCGTTGACGATGACCCCGGTGTCAGCGGTGTTGGCGGTCCAGCCGACTCCGGTGCCGTGGTCGGCGCGCCAGGCCCAGATGTCGTCGAGGATGACGTTGTCGCTGTTGACCTGCAAGCTGACGGTGGCCTTGCCGGCGTGCGGCCCGCCGACCCGGAAGAACACGTCCTGCAGGGCGGTCGGGTCGGCCGGGTCGCTCCAGCCGTTGTGCTGGCGGGCCTGCCCGTGGGTGGCGTGCTGGGTGCCGATCTGCAGCAGGACCGGGGAGCTGACCGGCCCGGCGTCGATCATCAGGCCGGCGATGTCCACGCCCTTGACGTCGGCGACGCTCATCGCGACCGCGCCGTCGACGGCGGTGAGGGTGGCCAGGCCGAGGCCGAGCACGATGGTGTCGGCCCGCTTGACCTTGATCGTCCGGTCGATGCTGTAGACCCCCGGAGTGAAGAGCAGGTTCTTGCCCTGGGCCAGCTGGTTGTTGATCGTCTGCACGGAGTCGGTCGGCTTGGCCACGAAGAAGTCCGTCAGCGGGATCGAGCGACCCGGCGTGGGCCCGTTCGCCCATGTCGTCCCCGCTGTGTTCGTCGCGGGCGCCGGGACGAAGACCGCCCAGCGGCCGCTCGAGTCGACGTACAGGTAGGGCTTGTCTTTGCTCGCCGGGTTCGTGGCCAAGGTGGTGTACGGGCCTCCGCAGGTCGCCGACGCGGGGAAGCACTGCGCCGGGGCGCCCTGGACCCCGGCGAAGACCTGGTTCCACACTCCGTTGGTCCAGCCGTCCAGCGTGCTGTTACGGACGAGGAACTGCTGCTGCGAGCCGTTGATCACGGTGCCGCCGGCGAACTGCGAGTCGGCGATGAAGCCGCCGCTGGCGAACGACGGGCCCGTGCAGTAGTCCATCAGGGTGGTCAGTCCGTTGACGTTGACCCGGCGCATCGGGGCCGCCTGCGACACCGCCCAGAACTCGCCGCTGTAGCAGCCGAAGTTGGGTGTGGTCACGTTGATGGTCAGGTTGGACAGCGACCGCCAGAAGTTGTTCAGGGCGACGCAACCGTTCGCGTCGCACTGATTGCGGACATAGACCGACCCGTTGATCGTGACGTCCGTGGGGGACAGGCCCAGCCCCGCGACGTCGGTGTAGTAACCCACCTGGAAGTTCAGCGGTTCGGCGGCGCTGCCGTAGGTGCCGGGCTTGAACAGCAGCGCGTAGCGCTGCGTCCCGAACTGGTTCGAAACCTGGTCAGCGGCGATCGCGTCGACGGCGGTCTGGATCTGGCTGGTCGGCATCGACGGGTCGAACACGAGGACGTTGGGCCCGAAGTCCGGCTGGCCCGACCCCTGGGGAGGACTCGCGGACGCCACGCCGGTCATCGACAGTGTGGTGGCGAGAACGGCGGCGAGAATCACCAGCCGACGGCCGACCCGGCCCGCCCGCCCCTGGCGGCGGTGCACCAGGAGACTCCCCGCAGGCACGCGATTCGGTGTCATGGGCGGGCCACCTACTCATTGTCCGTCGGTGCGTTGCACAGATGAGGCCAACCCGAAGCGCCCGGCTCAACCTCGGCGGTTCACTCCGCGCAGACTCGTCAGTCCGCGCAGACTCGCACGGCCACCGGGCCACGGCAAGAGCCCGCTCACCGAGTGGCCTGCCAGGGAGCCGGCCTCGGCCCGGCTGCCCCGAAGAGGGTCCACCGGCGCGTCACTCGCGCAGGGTTACCGCGGGCCGGTACGGCGGCGGGTCCCCCGCTCCCCTGCCGGGATGACCGAGCGGGTGTCGGTGGCGATCATGCGCGCCGGCCCGCCTATCGACGCAGCGGGCGGACGCCGGTGCGGTCCGCACCGACCGGCCAGACTGACGAAACTGTCCCCGGCAGGCCGGGTACGGTCGCCGCGAACAGCGCGGGCAACGCCCCCGTCCATGGGGCTCGCCTGCCGAGGGGACGGCGCCCAGCATCGAGGAGCGGACCGGTCAGCGCGAAGGCCCCGGATGGGTAGTGCCGCCCTGCCTGTCGAAGCCGTCAGCGGTCCCCTCGGCGCGAGTTGACCGCAACCGCACCGGCCGGGTGACCGTGGCACCGTGCCGGGCGAGCGCCCGCGAGGTCTCGAAGCAGACACCGGAGTTGGCCCCGGTCACGATGGCCCGCTGACCGGTCAGGTCGGGCAGGTCGGCTTGCGTCCGGGGCACACCGATCTCCCGGTTGGGGTTGGATCGGATGCGAGGGCAGCGGCCCTCATCTGGTGGGCCGCGACACCTCATCACGCCGAGTCGTGCCCCGCACCGCAGCGGACTAGGGTCGATCACCACCAGCGCGCGGCGCGTGACCCGGGCCTCGCCACCGTCGACGAACCAGGAGCCTGCCATGTCAGAAGACCAGAGCACCGCCGATCAGTCAGAGGTCGTCGCCGCCGCGGCGATCAGCGACGGTGCGTACACGCTGTTCGTCGCCGACTTCCCCGACACCGACACCGCGTGGGAGGCCTACGAGGCGCTGAAGTCCGTCGAGGATGGCCGCCGCGTGGAGATCGAAGGCGTGCTTGTCGTCAAGCGCGAGGCGGACGGCACGTTGGAGGTCCAGAAGGCGACCGACCACAGCACCCGCCACGGGCTGAGGTGGGGCGTCGTCGGCGGGGTCGTGCTCGGCGTGCTGTTCCCCCCGTCGATCATCGGCAGCGCCGCGGTGCTCGGCGCAGCCGGCGCCGCGGTGG
>DATCDE010000303.1 GCA_036510875.1 Actinomycetes bacterium | reverse complement strand
CCACTGACCTCGCGCAGCTCGTCCACCGTGGGGAAGCGGCCGTGCTCGGTGCGCCAGTCGACGATCCGCTGGGCCAGCACCGGGCCGACGCCCGGCAGCACCTCCAGCTGCTCGACCGTGGCGGCGTTGAGGTCGAGCTGGCCGCCCGCCCCGGCCGCCGCCCCCGCCGCCCCGCCGCCGGGCGCGGCAGCGGACGCGCGGCCGCGCCGACCAGGACCTGCTCGCCGTCCGCCAGGCGGCGGCCCAGGTTGAGCGGGGTGAGGTCGACGCCGGGCAGCGCCCCGCCTGCGACGGTGAGCGCGTCGACCACCCGGGCGCCCGCGGCCAGCCGCACGATGCCGGGTCGACGGACCTTCCCGGCCATGTCGACGATGACCCCCGCCGACGGCGCGGACGGCGCGGTCACCGCGGGCAGCCCCAGCCCAACCGGGGCCGAGCGGCGCAGGTATCCCAGCCCGAGCACCACCGGAGGCGGCCCACCAGCGCCAGGCCAGCCACCGCTCGACGTCCAGGGCCGACCAGGCCTCCGGGACCTCCCGCGCCGCGGGGACCCAGCCGGCGCCCGGCAGGACCCGGGCCAACCGGCTGCGGGGGCGGCGACCAGCGTCACCCCCGGTCCGTCGCGACGGCAGGCCGACCATCCCGGAAACCTGGTCCGCCGCCGGGGCGCCGGTGCTCCCCCTCAGCCGGTCGGTGGACAACCCCGCCCGGTGGACAGCAGGAAGGGAGGGTGGGTCAGCGGGGGACGACGGCCACGGCGATCATCCCGGGGCCCACGTGCGCGCCGACGACCGCGCCCACCTCACTGACCCGCAGCTCACCCAGCCCGGGCACCCGTGCGCGCAGCCGCTCGGCCAGCTGCTCGGCGCGCGGCCGCGCGGACAGGTGGTGCACCGCGATGTCCACGGCGGCCACCCCGGCCCGTTCCACCGCGAGCTCCTCCAGCCGGGCCAGCGCCTTGGAGCTCGTGCGCACCTTCTCCAGCGGCAGGATCCGGCCGTCCACCACCTGCAGCAGCGGCTTCACCGCCAGCGCCGAGCCGAACCACGCCGCCGCGGGCCCGATCCGCCCGCCCCGGCGCAGGTACTCTAGCGTGTCCACGTAGAACAGCGCCGACGACTGCCCGCAGCGCTTCTCGACCGCGGCGGCGACCTCGTCCAGGCTGGCGCTGTCCGCCGCGGCCTGGGCCGCCGACAGCACCGGATAGCCCATGGCCATCCCGATCGTCCGCGAGTCGATCACCTGCACCGGCACCGGCGCGTCGCCGGCCGCCAGCCGGGCCGACCCCACCGTCCCGGAGATGTCCGCCGACAGGTGCACCGACACGATCCCGGTCGCACCGGCCTCGGCCGCCGCGCGGTAGGCCGCCAGGAAGGTGGCCGGCGCCGGCCGCGAGGTGGTCACCGGCCGCCAGGTGCGCAGTGCCTCGGCCACCTCGTCGGAGGAGATCCCGGTCCCCTCGTCGTAGGTGTGCCCCGCAACGATCACCTGCACCGGCACGACGAGCACCCCGAGCTGCTGCACCAGCTCGGTCGACAGGTAGGCCGTCGAGTCAGTGACGACAGCGACCCCGGCCATGGGTCGAGGCTAGCGCCGCGCGCCGGCTCAGGCCGGGACGACGTTGACGAGCTTCGGCGCCCGCACCACGACGGTGCCCACCCCTCGCCCGTCCAGCGCCTTGACCACGGCCGGGTCGACCAGCGCCAGCTCGCGCAGCTCGTCTTCTCCGATGCCCGGCGCGACGTCCAGCCGCCCGCGCACCTTGCCGGCCACCTGCAGCACACAGGTCACCGAGTCCTCCACCAGCAGCGCCGGGTCGACGGTCGGCCAGGCGGCCCTGGCCACGGTCGGCTGGTGCCCCAGCCGGGCCCACATCTCCTCAGCGGTGAACGGGCAGGCCAGCGACAGCATGACGGCGACCGCCTCGACGGCCTCGCGCACCGCCGGGTCGGCGGGCCCGCAGCCAGTGTCGATCGCCTTGCGGGTGGCGTTGACCAGCTCCATCATCCGGGCGACCGCGACGTTGAACCGGAAGTCCTCCACCGCTGCGGCCGCGTCGGCGACCGCCCGGTGGGTGACCCGCCGCAGCCCGGCGTCCCCGGTGGTCGGATCGGTGCCGACGGGCGCGGCGACGTCCCCGGACAGCCGCCAGGCCCTCGCCAGGAACCGCGCCGACCCGGTGGGCGAGACGTCGGCCCAGTCGATGTCGTCCTCGGGCGGCCCGGCGAACACCATCGATAGCCGCACCGCATCGACGCCATGCGAGCCCAGCTCGTCGGACAGCCGCACCAAGTTGCCCCGCGACTTGCTCATGGCCGAGCCGTTCATCACGACCATGCCCTGGTTCAGCAGCCGGGTGAACGGCTCGGTGAAGTCGACGTAGCCCAGGTCGTGCAGGACCTTGGTGAAGAACCGGCTGTACAGCAGGTGCAGGATCGCGTGCGTCACGCCGCCGACGTACTGGTCCACCGGCATCCACTCGCGGGCCAGCTCGACGTCGAACGGCGCGGTGGCCAGGTACGGGGACAGGTAGCGCAGGTAGTACCAGGACGAGTCGACGAAGGTGTCCATGGTGTCGGTGTCCCGCTCCGCCGCTCCGCCGCACCGCGGGCAGTCGACGTGCACCCAGCCGGTGGCCGCGGCCAGCGGCGAGCGGCCCTTGGGGGCCAGGTCCAGCCCCTTCGACACCGGCAGCCGGACCGGCAGCTCGTCGTCCGGCACCGGGACCTCGCCGCAGGACGGGCAGTGCACGACCGGGATCGGGGTGCCCCAGTACCGCTGCCGGGAGATCAGCCAGTCGCGCAGCCGGTAGTTCACGGCGGCCCGGCCCAGCCCGTCGGCCTCCAGCCGGGCCACGATGGCCGCGATCGCCTGCTCCTTGCGCATGCCGTCCAGCGGCCCGGAGTTGACCAGCACGCCGTCCCCGGTCGTCGCCACGCCCGTGACCGCTGGGTCCTCCTCGCCCGTGTCCACCACCAACCGCACCGGCAGGTCGAACGCCCTGGCGAAGTCCAGGTCGCGCTGGTCGTGCGCCGGCACCGCCATGATCGCGCCGTGGCCGTAGTCGGCCAGCACGTAGTCGGCGGCCCAAATCGGCAGCGCCTCCCCGTTGACCGGGTTGATCGCGTACCGCTCCAGGAACACCCCGGTCTTCGGCCGCTCGGTGGACATCCGGTCGATCTCGGAGGTCTGTCGCACCTGCTCCAGGTAGGTCGCGAACTGCGCCTGCACCTCGTCGGAGGCACCGCCGGCCAGCTCGGCGGCCAGGTCGGAGTCGGCCGCGACCACGAAGAAGGTCGCGCCGAACAGGGTGTCCGGACGGGTCGTGTAGATGGTGACCGGCTCGTCCCGCTGCTCGATCCGGAACTGGACGTCGGCCCCGGCGCTGCGCCCGATCCAGTTGCGCTGCATGGTGAGGACCTTGTCCGGCCAGCCGCCCTCCAGCTGGGCCATGTCGTCCAGCAGCCGGTCCGCGTAGCCGGTGATCCGGAAGTACCACTGGGTCAGCTTCTTCTTGGTGACCGGGGTGTCGCAGCGCTCGCACCGGCCGCCCACGACCTGCTCGTTGGCCAGCACGGTCTGGTCCTTGGGGCACCAGTTGACCTGGGACGGCTTGCGGTAGGCCAGCCCCTTCTCGAACAGCCGCAGGAACAGCCACTGGTTCCAACGGTAGTAGTTCGGGTCGGAGGTCTGCAGCATCCGGTCCCAGTCGAAGGACAGCGCGTACCGGCGCATCGACGCGGTGCCTACCTCGATGTTGCTGTCGGTCCACTCGTCCGGGTCCACCCCACGGGTGATGGCGGCGTTCTCGGCGGGCAGGCCGAAGGAGTCCCAGCCGATCGGGTGCAGCACGTTGTAGCCGCGCAGCACCCAGTACCGGGCCACCACGTCGCCCAGCGCGTACGCCTCGGCGTGGCCCATGTGCAGGTCGCCCGAGGGGTACGGGAACATGTCGAGCACGTACTTGCGCGGCCGCGGGTCGGCCGGGTCGCCGCTGCGGAACGGCGCCAGCTCGTCCCACACGGGCAGCCACTTGTCCTGCGTGGCGAACACGTCGTACGCGTCGCGCTCGGTGGGCCGGCTCTCGGTGCTCTCGCTCATCGTGTCCTCGTTGTCGTGCTCGGTGTCCGGACATGAAAAGACCCCTCGTTCAGGAGGGGTCGCCGTGCCGCCAGCTCGCTCGTGGTCAGCACGGCCCGGTAAGGAGCAGCGGGTACCGCATGGGTCGAGGGTACCGCAGGGCGGGCGCTCAGCCGCCGAGTCCGGCTAGCAGCGCCCCGGCGGCCGCCGTCCCGACCCCCTCGTGGACGGCGAACGACCAGTGCATGCCGTCGGGGTTGCCGGTGCCGGCGTCCAGCGACGGCTGAACGATCGGGTCGAGGTCGACGAAGCCGGTGCGGTGGGCCGCGGCCCACCGGCGGGCCGCGCCGACGGCGGGGCCGTGGTGCCGCAGCGAGGGGTACGCCGGCGCCGAGTGCGGCGAGGGCCCGAGCAGTACCACCGGGATGTCCCCGGCGAGCAGCCGCACGGCCTGCACGATCCGGGCCAGGTAGGTGTCGGTGGCCGGCTGCGGCAGCTGCCGCAGCCGCCCGCCGGTGGCCCGGATCACCCGCGGCCCCCACCGTTGGTGCACCGAGCGGACCCGCCGGCGCAGCCCGCCCGGGCGCAGGTAGGCGATGCCCTCGCGCAGGTAGGTGGGCACGGCCGCGGACAGGTGGTCCATCTGTCCGACCCCGAGCAGCAGCGCGTCCGCCCGTGGGGCCAGCACGGTGGCCACGTTCGGGTCCTTGGTGAGCGCCCACCAGCCGTCCCGCGCCGTCCAGCCGAGCCGGGCCACCACGTCGGCCCGCCACGGCCGGCCGGTGGCCGCCTCGAGCGCGGCCGCGCAGACGTTCGGGTATAGCCGCGGGTCGGTGAGCACCTCAGGCCGCTGCGGGCCGTGGAAGGCGAGCGAGTCGGCGATGACCAGCAGGTGCCGTGGCTCGGTCACTCGGCGCCCGAGGGTCGGTCCGCGTTGGGCATCTCGGCCGGGGGGATCAGCGCCCGCCGTCGGCGCAGCTCACGGTCGCCACCCTCCAGCAGCGTGGCCAGGTCGCCGTCGTCCCAGGGCGCGAGCATCGCGGTGCCGGAGCTGAGCTCGCCGGCCCAGCCGCCCGCATCGGCCGGCGGGTACTCCGACAGTCGCCCGCGTAGCCGCCGCTCCAGGTCGACGGGGGCGATCCCCGGGCCCGGGCCCAGCACGCAGAACTGGGCGCCGCTCCAGCGCGCCACGACGTCGCCGGCCCGGACCACGCCCTTCAGCGCGTCGGCCACGGCCACCAGGACCCGGTCGCCGGCCGTCAGGCCGCCCCGTGTGTTGACCGAGGCGATCCCCCGCACGTCGATGAAGGTGCAGTGCACCGCATTGCCGGACCGACGGGCGGTGGCCACCACCTGGTCGCCGAGCAGGGTCAGCCCCCGCCGGTTGAGCAGGCCGGTGAGCGGGTCCTCCACCGCGGCCCGCTCCGCGGCCGTCGCGGCCCGCTCCAGCCGGTCCAGGCCCTGCCGGCGGGCCAGGTTGATGACGACCGCGAGGAGGGTGGCCACGGCCATCGCGAACCCCCAGAACCGCGGCCCCGCGTCGGGGAGCAGCAGCAGGCAGCACAGCCAGGCCGTCCACAGCCCGGCCAGGGCCAGGGCCAGCCACCGCGGGGCCAGCACCCAGGCCCCGGCCGCGACCACGACGAGCATGACGTAGCTGGTCTGCTCGGGCTCATGGGTCAGTGCCATCTGCGCGAGGGCGTGGGCCGCGGCCAGCCAGGCCGAGCCGACCGCCACCGGATGCGCCCAGGAACGGGGCAGCCGGTCCCGGCTGGTCCACAGGGCGAGCACCGCCATGCCCAGTGCCGAGACCGCGGCGAACGCCGTCAGGACGACGGCCGTGCGGCCCTCGAGGAAGAACGGGCGGAGCACCGCGAGCAGCACGAACAGCAGGGACAGCGCGCCGGTGACCGCGGGCAGCGCAGCCGCGACCGCCGCGTCGTAGGTGCGCCGCACCCGCTCCGCGCTCGCCTGCCCGCTCGCCTGCATGAACGGTCCCTTCTGTGCGCACCGCCGAAGTTACGGGACCTTCATGCGTCGCGTCACGGACCCCCGGATTCTCGGCTGGCCGCCCGAGGGCTCAGTCCGCTTCGATCAGCCGGAACAGTCGGATGGCGGTGTCCTGCAGGTACTGGGGAACGTCCTCGTTCATGACCTCACCGAGGAAGTCCCGCACGTAGCGCAGCGCGTCCACGCAGACCTCGACCGTCGCCTCGGCGTGATCGGGCATCGCCGTGTGCGTGCGCAGCGCCTCGCGCACGCTGCCCAGCCGGGTGATCAGGTCTTCAGTCCACTCAGGGGCTGCATCGTCGTCCACGGGTCACGACCCTATGCGCTGGACGCCGGCCATCGGGACACCCGGGGTGACACTCACCTCGAGGTCAGCAGGTCGCCGATCATAAGCAGTCCGAACACCAGCACCCCGATACCGACGGCCACGGCCAGTGGGACGACCCGCAGCTCGTACCGGTCGGTCCGGGCGCGATGGTCACCGACCGGCCACCAGGGGCGGGGTCGGCGGTGCCGGGCTACGGCCGCACCAGCCGTGGCACCCAGCATCGCACCGAGGAACCTCGCGCGGGTGGTGACCAAAGCCCCCCTACGGCACGCGCGGCGACTGCCCTGGCGCCGTCCGCCTCGCGCTCGCGTCACGGCCGGATGGCGCCTGCCGGTGCGAACCGGGAGCCCCGTCGCACCGCTGGGGGGTGCGGTTCGATCGGGCTCCCAACAATCGTTCCGGGGCGGCCGGGACGGGGTCCGGCGGCTGACCCCCAAGCCACGAGGCCTCGACTTCACTCCTGGGCCCGGGGCCGCTGCCGACCGACTCCCGCAAAGGCAATCATCGACTGGCGGCCCGGACGGGCCGACTCGATCAGGTCTGAGCCGGCGGATCCGAGTCCACGAAGAAGTCGACCGAGGGGGGGTTGCCGCACATCGGACACAGGCTCAGACCGGGAGTCCAGCGTGGTTCCAGACCGACACCGGTGGGCAGCCAACGGACGACGCGCCAGTCACCTTGGTGTCCGCAGTTGGGGCAGGGCGGTGGGACATAGGCGCGACGTTCGGCATCGCTGTACGTGCGCTCGTCCTCAGCCATGTCACTGATCGTAGTGGTGACCGAGAGCACCGCTGACTCCGCCAGCCGATGCTACGGCGCGTTCCGCGACAGCGGCGGGGCAGAGCGCTTCATCAAAGACGACCGCAGGCCAGCAGCCGCGCCGCTGACCTGCACATTCCCTGGGTGGAGCAAAGGGGGCTCGAACCCCCCCCGCGAGTCACAGTCTCAGAGCATCGACTTCCGCGCGCCACGGTGGAACCCAGCGCGACTCCAGCTCCGTGCGGACAGGGGCTAATAGCGGGCCTTGAAGAAGGCGACGTCAGAGTCCGGCGCTCCGTCGAGCACCCACCGAAGAAACGCCTCCGCCGGGTTGGTCTTGGCTGCCTCAGCCGCGAACGAAACCACGTCCTCCATGGTGAACGAGTCTGGGATCAGCGGCAGCACGTCCGCCTCCTCGTCCGCGAGATGATCTTCGACGGCCTCGTCCAGCTGCTTCAACGCGACGCGAGCGGAGGGTGCGTCGATGGTGACCCTGGCCAGGGCGTCGCCAAACCGTTCCAACGCGGCGGCCATGGCCGCCGCTGTGGTGCGCAGCATGGGCGAGTGGGCCTTCGACCACGAGCCGGAGCTACGCACCCTGCTCGCGCTCAGCCTCGAGCCCGACAGCGAGGCCCGCGGGCTATCCCGACGCGGCAAGCTCAGCCGGTCCCGTTGGATCGAACGGCTACTGGCCGATCTCCCTGACAGCGTCGACCCCGAAACGCGCCAACGCCTCGCCAGCGCGCTACTCCCGCTGTTCGGCGCCACGGCCGGCTACTCCGGTCGCACCCTGCGGCTCACCCTCACCCTGGCCCGCCGAATTCCCCGCCTTGGCCAGCGCCGCGGCCTGGTCGCCCGCAACGTCGCCGAGGTGGTGCAAGCCCCCCGCGGCCCGGTCCGCGAACGCCACGGCCTCACCCCCGACCAGGCCCGCGCTCTCCGCGCGGCCGCACAGCAGGACCGCCTCGGCGGGCTGATCACCGTGTCGCTGCTGCTCGGGCTGCGCCCCGGGGAAGCCGCCGGCCTGACCTGGGACGCGGTCGACCTCGACGCCGGCCCACCCACCCTGCGCGTGGAACGCTCCCTGCGGCGCAGCAGTTCGGGCATGATCCTCTCCCCGCCCAAGACCCCCACCAGCCGCCGGATGGTGGCCCTCCGCAGGTCTGCGTGGACGCCCTGGTCCGCCAGCGCGAGACACAAGACGCCGACCGGTCGACCGCCGGACGGCGCTGGCACAACCCCGACGGCCTCGTGTTCACCACCGACATCGGCACGCCGCTGGATCCCTCGAACGTGCGACGCCGGCTCCACCACGTCGCCGACCTCGCCGCCTCGACCACCTGCACCCACACCTGCTGCGGCACGCCGCCGCCAGCCTGCTCTCCGCCGCCGGAGTGTCCCTCGAACAGATCTCCGACCTGCTCGGACACCGCTCGGTCACCGTCACCGCCGAGGTGGACCGGCACCCACTCAGCCCGGTCCGCTCGGGTCACCTTGACGCCATAGCGGAACTCACCAAGTCACCCGCCGCCGGCGAGCCCGTGGACTGAGAGGGCCGCGCCGGTTGCCTGTCGCACCCGGTGGCCCGGAGGCGTTGAAGGGGAGCCGCTATCTCATTCGGGACCGAAGCGCCGCAGGCAATCCGTCGAAGCACTCACTTCCCGCCCGCTCGATGTCCGGCACTCGGTGCGGTTCTCGGAGCAGCCAACCGCGGTCTGGGTTCGGTCCACGGGTCTGGGCCGGCATCGGGTCCGTGGCCTACCTGGGATGTGGGGAGGTCTCTGGCCTCCTCGAACCTGGCATCTGTGCGGTTCCCGTCGGCGCGCCCGCGACGGAGAGGGCGGCGTGACGTCGGTCCAGGATGGTGAGCGCGATGACGCGGATGCGTTCGTGATTCATCTGGACTCTGGTATGTGCGCTGGCTGGCATGACAGATCCCCGTATCTACGGCTATGGTCGCGGGGTGCCAGTGTTCCGGATCAAGCAAGCCGCGACCCTGCTCGGGGTGAGCGACGACACGGTCCGCCGGTGGGCCGATGCCGGGCGGCTGGAGATGACGACGGACTCCTCTGGGCGACTGGCGGTCGACGGTGTGGCGTTGGCCAGGTTCGCCCAGGAACTCGCGGAGTCGGCTGATCACGTCGAGGACCGGGCCGTGGTCGCTCAGTCGATACGTAACCGGTTCAGCGGGCTGGTCACGAGGGTGGTGCGCGACACGGTGATGGCGCAGGTCGAGATCCAGGCCGGGCCGCACCGGTTCGTGTCGCTGCTCAGCCGGGAGGCCGCCGACGAGCTCGGCTTGGAGCCGGGTGTTCTTGCGGTGGCGGCCGTGAAGTCCACGAACGTGTCCATCGAGATCCCAAAGAGCCGCTAATCCCACCCAGCAGGCCAGAGCCGATCGAGGAGTTCAGATGCGCCGTACCGCTGTCACCATCCTCTCCGTCGGGCTGGTGGCCACTGCCCTGGCCGGCTGCGGCTCGAGCAGCAGCGGGGGCTCCGGCTCGACCGCAGGCGCCGGGTCAAGCAGCTCAGCCTCCCCGTCGCTGTCGGGGTCGATCACGGTGTTCGCCGCGGCGTCGCTGACCGAGGCGTTCAACCAGATCGGCACGCAGTTCGAGGCCGCCCATCCGGGGGTGAAGGTCACGTTCAGCTATGCGGCGAGCTCGGCCCTGGCTACCCAGATCACCGCCGGCGCTCCGGCGGATGTGTTCGCCTCGGCGAGCACGAAGAACATGGATCAGGTGGTGACCGCGGGCTACCTGTCGAACCCGACCACGTTCGTGAAGAACGTGATGGAGATCGCGGTGCCCCCGTCCAACCCGGCCGGGGTGGCCTCGGTCGCCGATCTGGCGAGGCCCACGGTGAAGGTCGCGCTGTGCCAGCCTCAGGTGCCGTGCGGAGCGACCGCGGCCAAGGTGTTCACCAACGCCAACATCACGGTGAAGCCGGTGACCCTCGAACCGGACGTGAAGTCCGTGCTGAGCAAGGTCGAGCTCGGTGAGGTCGACGCTGGCGTCGTCTACGTCACCGACGTCAAGGCGGCCGGTGCCAAGGTGACGGGCGTGCCGATCCCGGCCGATTTCAACGCTTCCACTTCGTACCCGATCGCCGCACTGGCCAAGAGCGGCAACGCGGACGCCGCTGCGGCGTTCGTCGCCTACGTCCTCTCCCCGGCCGGTGAGAGCCTGCTGACCGCCGCCGGGTTCGAGCAGCCCTGACCAGCCGGTCCCGGGGCCGGCGACAGTGGACACCCTGACGACCCCGGCGCGCCTGAGCGCCAGGGAACGGCAACGGCGCGTGACCCGGGGCGGTGGCCCGAGGTCGGTGCCCGCGCCACTGTTCGTCCCCGCGCTGGTGGCGGTCGCGTTCTTGGTGCTGCCCCTGGTGGGGCTGATCGTCCGGGCGCCGTGGGGCCAGCTGTGGCCGATCCTGCGCGGCTCGGACGTCTCGCAGGCGCTGCGGCTGTCGCTGTGGACCTCGACGGCGGCCACCGGGATCTCACTTCTCATCGGGGTGCCGCTGGCCTGGGTGCTGGCGCGGACCGTGTTCCCGGGTCAGCGGCTGCTCCGTGCGCTGGTGACGCTGCCGTTGGTGCTGCCCCCCGTGGTCGGCGGGGTCGCGCTGCTGCTGGCCTTCGGTCGCAACGGCTTCGTCGGCCGCTACCTGGACTCCTGGTTTGGGGTCACCATCCCGTTCAGCCCGGTCGCGGTGGTGATGGCCGAGACGTTCGTCGCGATGCCCTTCCTGATCGTCGCCGTCGAGGGAGCCTTGCGCTCCGCCGACCAGGGTCTCGAGGCGGCAGCCGCCACCCTCGGGGCGTCGCGCATGACCGTGTTCCGGCGCGTCACCATGCCGCTGATCGCCCCATCGCTCGGCGCCGGAGCGGTGCTGTGCTGGGCCCGAGCACTCGGCGAGTTCGGCGCGACGATCACCTTCGCCGGCAGCTTCCCCGGCCGCACCGAGACGATGCCGATCGCGGTGTACTACGCGCTGGAAACCAACCCCGACGCGGCGATCGCCCTCAGCCTGGTGCTGCTCCTGGTGTCCGTCGTCGTCCTGGTCACCCTGCGCGACCGGTGGCTGCGCGGCGGCCTGAGCCAGTGACCTCAGGGGTTGGCACCGCTTTGGTGGTTGACGCCGAAGTGGCCCGCGGCAACTTCACGCTGACCGTCGCCTTCACGGTGCCACCGGGCGAGGTCCTCGGTGTGCTCGGACCCAACGGCGCCGGCAAGTCCACCCTGCTCAGCGCCCTCGCGGGTCTGCTCCCGGTCTCGGCCGGCCGCATCCAACTCGCCGGGCAGGCCATTGACGATGCGACCAGCGGAACTTTCCTCGAGGCGTCGGACCGGCCGGTCGGCTTCGTATTCCAAAACTACCGGCTGTTCCCACACCTCAGCGTGCTCGACAACGTCGCCTTCTCACCCCGCGCCCGCGGCCTCGGACGACCCGCAGCCAAGGCTGTGGCCGAGGGTTGGCTCAACCGTCTCGGGCTCACCGAACTCGCCGACCGCAGACCGGCCGACCTGTCCGGTGGCCAAGCTCAACGCGTGGCCCTCGGCCGGGCCCTCGCCGGAGACCCCGCCATCTTGCTGCTCGACGAGCCGCTGTCCGCTCTCGATGCCCGAACCCGTCTCGACGTGCAGACCGAACTCCGGCGCCACCTGACCGAGTTCACTGGGCCGTGCCTGCTGGTCACCCACGACCCGCTGGAAGCCCTGATGCTGGCCGACCGGCTGCTGGTCCTCGAGGACGGCCGGATCGTCCAGGAAGGCACCCCAGCCCAGATCGCCCGACGGCCCGCCACCGACTACGTCGCCAGACTGGTCGGGTTGAACCTCTACACCGGGCACGCCGACGGCCCGCAGGTGGTGGTCGCCGGCGGTGGAAGCTTCATCGTTCCCGACCACAACCAGCACGGCGACGTCCTCGTCGCGGTCCGCCCATCCGCTGTCACCGTCAGCACCCGCAGACCCGAGGCCACCAGCGCACGCAACACCTGGCCGGCCCGCATCGTCGGCCTGACCCTGCTCACCGACCGGGTCCGGCTCGACCTGCACGGACAGCCACCCGCCCTGGTCGACGTCACCCCCGCCGCCGTCGCCGAACTGGCCCTCAGCCCCGGCGCCCAAGTCTGGCTGACCGTCAAAGCCACCGAGCTGGAGGTCTACCCCCGCGGCGGCAACCAGCCCAGCTGACAGGACCCTACGCGACGCGCGTACACGCATCTTGTCGGCGCGTCGACCCTGTCTGCTCCCGGCCGATCATGACCTCAGTGGCCCTGACCACCACGACAACCGGCTCGCCAACAGCCTGCCGTCAACCGCTCCACAGACCCTGCGGTGATCTCAGCGACAACCTCGTTGCCGACGACCTCGACAACCAACTCGGCCATCACCGCACCGACCTTCAACGACTTCACGGTCCCAGCCCACTGGTTCCGAGCAGACAACTCCATGACGCACCTGACCGGTTGATCCACCTGGACCGGGCGAGCGTTTCACCAGTGCCAGCCACCGCCAGGCTGACCGCATGAGTGGCGAACGGGAGCAAGTACTCATCCGCCGCAAAGCATGAGCCCACCACGGGCCGATGTTGGGTGGCTGTGAAGACCGGCCGAGAGCCGGGCGGTCACGCAGGCTGGAGTGGATGGATGGCCTCGAGTACGCCCCCGAGGCGGTCCCGTTCGATTTCCAGGTCGTATCGCGTCTGCAGGTTCAGCCAGAAACGGTCCGTCGTGCCGAAGTACCGCGCCAGCCGCAGGGCCGTGTCCGCGGTGATGCGGCGCTTGCCGTGCACGATCTCGTTGGTCCGAGGAGGAGGCACCCCGATCGACACCGCCAGCCGGTGCTGCGTCACGCCCAAAGGCCCCAGGAACTCCTCCAGGAGCACCTCTCCGGGATGAATCGGGTCGATGGTCGCCACCGTGCTCACCTCCTAGTGATAGTCGACGATCTCCACGTCCTCGGGCCCAGCTGCGGTCCAGTGAAGCAGATCCGCCATTGCTGGTTGATCCTGATGCTGTGCTGACCCGTTCGGTCCCCCTTGAGTGCCTCCAAGGAGCGTTCCCGCTCGGACGGTCGCGTCCCAGATCCGGTGTAAATGCTCGGACGTGGGTTCGCCGTGAGTTGATGTTAGGCGACGGCTCCGACAGCGTCAGCGGCCTCGTCTTGTTCGGCTGGGGTGGTGTTCCGGGGCCGTAGTTGGGCGGGTGGTTC
>DATCDE010000302.1 GCA_036510875.1 Actinomycetes bacterium | reverse complement strand
GGGTGGGTCGACCGCCGCCGCCCCGGGTGCGGCCGGGATCAGCTGGGTGATCCGCCAGCGCGGTCGCGCCTCGGTCATCAGCACCTGCAGCGTGGTCCCGCCAGCCTGCACGGGTGCGGTCCCGGTCCGCCGCCACCAGCGCACGACGACCATCACGTTCGCGGCGCCCGGCAGGATCCCGGCGTACTGCGCGTCGACGACCTGCGCCGACGAGACGTCGTGGGTGGAGACCAGGGGGCCGGACTGGTCGGCGAGCACAGGGTTGAGGCCGAGCGCGCTGACCCGCTGCCGGGCGGCGGCCAGCCCCCCGTGCCCGGCCGGCCAGGCGGCGATGGCCTCGACCAGCCGGACGGCGGCCAGCTTGACGGCGGGCTCGTACTCGGCGCGGCCGGGCACCCACGCGTGAGTGGTGATCCCCGTCGTCACCAACGACGGGTCAGCGCCCGTCGTGCCGGTGGCCGACGCCAGCGGCCCGGCAGAGCCGGGTGCGGCCGTCGGCTGGCTCGCGACTGGGCCGCCGGGCGGGCTGCTCGAGCAGCCCGCGACCGTGACCGCGGCTCCACCGAGCACCCCGGCCAGCAGCTGTCGACGGGTCAGCCGTGTCCGCACCTAGGGGTAGCGCCTCCGGGGCCTGGAAAGTTCCCCACCGGCGACGTCAGGTGCCGGCGAGCACAGCCTGGGTGAGGACGTCGGCGATCAGCTGGTGGCCGGCCGCGTTGGGATGGTCGCCGTCCGCGGCCAAGAGGCCCGTGTCGTCCGGACCCGCAGCGGTGAACGGCTTCGCCAGGTCCACGAAGAGGGCTCCGTGGCTGGTCGCCGCCTGCTGCAGCCCCTGGTTGACCAGGGTCGTGACGAGGTGGCTGACCTGGACGAACTCCGCCCCCATGCTGCGGGCCACCCGCCCGTCCTGCCACACGTTCCAGTAGCCGGTGACCAGGACCGTGGTGGGCCGACCGCCCCGAAGGGCCTGGATCCGCCGGAGGATCGCCGACACGTTGGCCGACAGGGCCTGCACCTCGGGCCGGTAGCAGGCCGTCCCGTCGTCTCCGCCGCAGCTGCCGCTGGCATAGCTGGAGTAGGCCACGTCGTTGGCCGCGATCGTGATGGTAACGATGTTGGCGGTGCTCACGTCCCGAGCGATGCGGGTCGGCTGGGTGAGCGCGGTGAGCAGCTCGCTGCTGTCCTCGCCCCCCGTGGCGTCGTTGATCGCCGTCACCGGTTGACCCCTGTCCGTCGCCAGCTGCTGCCCGAGCCGCGCAACGAACGGGACACAGCCGCACGCGCTCCCGGCGGGGACGGAGTCGCCGAGCCCGACCAGCGTGGACCGGGACCGGATCTCGGTGACCGGGACGGACGACGGGGCGCCCGACGACGAGGCAGCCGACGCGGAGGTCGTGGGCGACGTCGTCGCCGACGGAACCGGAGAGCTCGCCGGCTGGCTGTGTGCTGCCGCCGGAGGCAGCACATCGGTCACCCGCTGACCGTGCCTGGCAAGGAGCAGCACGGCCCTGCGCACGGGCGCGGCCACCAGCAGCGCGCCCGCCACGACCAGCACTGAGGCGGCCACCACCGCAAACACTCGCCACGGCCCGGTGAGACGCACCCCCTGATCCTGGCAGGAGCGGCTGGGACACGGCTTCAGCCCGGCTGGTAGAACCCTGGGAAGCGGTCCTTCTCCACCTCGACGTAGGGTCCCCGTCATGCCTCGTTCCTCCCGTCGGCAGCGGACCCGGTCCGCGGTCCTGGCTGCCGTCCTGGCCGGGCTCGGCGTGCTCGCCGCCGCCTGCTCGAGCGCCGCGCCGGCCGCCACGCAGCCGCAGCCGGCCAACGGCACGGTGCTTGACCGGGCGCTGCCCGCGGCGGTGCTGTCGCTGCCGCTGGTCGACCAGCAGGGCAAGGTGACGAGCCTGGCCTCGCTGCACGGCAAGACGATCGTGCTGACCGACTCGCTGACGCTGTGCCAGGAGATCTGCCCGCTGACCAGCACGAACTTCCGGGTGATCGACGAGTCGGTGGCCAAGGCCGGGCTGGGCGACCAGGTGGAGCTGCTCGAGGTGACCGTCGACCCCGAGCGGGACACGCCGCAGCGACTGGCCGCCTACCAGAAGCTGTACGGCGCCCAGCCGAACTGGAACTTCCTGACCGGGACGCCGGCGCAGATCGCCACCCTGTGGCAGATCCTCGGCGTCGCCTACGAGAAGGTGCCCGAGGGCGCGGGACCGCCGCCCACCGACTGGCTCACCGGCAAGCCGATCACCTACGACGTGTCGCACCAGGACGTCGTCTTCGTGATCGACGGGCAGGGCCACGAGCGCTGGCTGATCACCGGGACAGCGTTCACCAACGGGGTGCACCCGCCGTCGACGCTCGACAACTTCCTCAGCGACACCGGCAAGGCCAACCTGGCCACGCCGGCGGACATCTCCTGGCGGGCCCAGGACGTCCAGGCCGCGGTGGCCTGGCTGACCGGCCACCCGGTGGGGTGACCGGCCGGGTCACATCGGGAGCAGCGGCAACCCGGTAGCCATCGGTCGGACGGCAACCGACCCGCCCGGGCAGGCCAGCCGCAGCCAGCCACCGGCCCGGTAGGCCGTGACCTCGCCGTCGCGGTGCAGCAGCCGAACCTTGTCGGCCGCGTGCGCGGCCCGCAGCGGGACATCGGCCAGCACCGGCTGCCCCCACACCTCCTCGGCCACGGCGTCCAGCCGGGCCCGGGTCCGCTCCGCCTCGCTCAGCAGCCGCACGCGACGCTGGAACGCCTCGACACCGGCCCGTACCGCGTCGTCGACGACGGCGGCCGGGACCGTGGCCACCGCCGTCCACCCGGTCCGCGGCGGCAGCAGCCCGGCCCAGCCGGGCCCCGGGACGGCCGCCGGCAGCTCGACCGGCCGGTCGTCAGCGAGTCGCTCGAGCAGCCGCTGCGCGGACACGGTCACGTCGACCCGGGCCTGCTCGGCCAGCGCGACCGGACGCAGTGTCACGACGTCCATCGGAGGTCCGCCCCACACTCCGAGCACGGTCCCGCCGGCCTGCAGCCGGACCGCGGCCCGGTCGTCGAGGGCCACCAGCCGTTCGAGGTAGGCGCTCAGGCCCGCGGTCTCCTCCGCACCGGCGAGCAAGAGGGCGGTCATGCGAGGGGCTCCAGCCATTGCCCGAGCCACTCCCGCTCCGAGGCGGACAGCCGACGGGGGCGCTGTTGGGCCAGGTCGAAGGGCACCAGGGTCGAGGCCGCCCGTGCGTAGACGCGGCCTTCGTCGTGCACCTCGTAGGCCAGCTCGAAGGAGGCCGCTCGGATCCGGGTCACCCACACGTCGATCGGGATCGGGTCGGCCCGGTGCACGAGTGGCGCCAGGTAGTCGATCTCGTGACGGGCCACGACCACCCCGCTGGACAGGTCCGCCGCCGCGCCGTCCTGCGTCAGGTTGAAGATCATCTCAACCCGGGCCTCCTCGAGATAGGTGAGGAAGCGGACGTTGTTCACGTGCCCGTACGCGTCCATATCCGACCAGCGCATCGGGCACGGGTAGGTGAAGCGCGCCACGTCGCCGGTCAGCCGCGGGTGAGCTTGCGGTAGGTCGCGCGATGCGGACGGGCCGCCTCCGCGCCCAGCCTCTCGACCTTGTTCTTCTCGTAGGAGTCGAAGTTGCCCTCGAACCAGAACCACTGCGAGTCGCCCTCGTGAGCCAGGATGTGCGTGGCCACCCGGTCGAGGAACCACCGGTCGTGGCTGGTGACGACCGCACAGCCGGGGAACTCGAGCAGCGCGTTCTCCAGGCTGCCGAGGGTCTCCACGTCGAGGTCGTTCGTCGGCTCGTCGAGCAGCAGCAGGTTGCCGCCCTGTTTGAGGGTGAGCGCCAGGTTGAGCCGGTTGCGCTCGCCGCCGGACAGCACCCCCGCCGGCTTCTGCTGGTCCGGGCCCTTGAACCCGAACGCGCTGACGTAGGCCCGCGACGGCATCTCCACCTGGCCCACCTTGATCCAGTCCAGGCCGTCCGAGACGACCTCCCACAGCGTCTTCTTCGGGTCGATCCCGCCCCGCTCCTGGTCCACGTAGGCGATCTTCACGGTCTCGCCGACCTTGATCGACCCCGAGTCCGGCTGCTCGTCACCGATGACCATCTTGAACAGCGTGGTCTTGCCGACGCCGTTCGGACCGATGACGCCGACGATGCCGTTGCGCGGCAGGGTGAACGACAGGCTGTCGATGAGCAGCCGCTCGCCGAACCCCTTGGACAGCCCCTCGACCTCGACGACCAGGTTGCCCAGCCGCGGGCCGGGTGGGATCTGGATCTCCTCGAAGTCGAGCTTGCGGGTCTTCTCGGCCTCCAGCGCCATCTCCTCGTAGCGCTGCAGCCGGGCCTTGCTCTTGGCCTGCCGGCCCTTGGCGTTGGACCGCACCCAGTCCAGCTCGTCCTGCAGCCGCTTGCGCAGCTTGGCGTCCTTCTGCCCCTCGACCTTCAGCCGGGACTGCTTGGTCTCCAGGTACGTCGAGTAGTTGCCCTCGTACGGGTAGGCGCGGCCGCGGTCCAGCTCGAGGATCCACTGGGCCACGTTGTCCAGGAAGTACCGGTCGTGGGTCACCGCGACGACGGTGCCGGGGTACTTCTCCAGGTGCTGCTCCAGCCACTGCACGCTCTCCGCGTCCAGATGGTTGGTGGGCTCGTCGAGCAGCAGCAGGTCCGGCTGCGCGAGCAGCAGGGCGCACAGGGCCACCCGGCGCCGCTCACCGCCGGAGAGCACCGACACGTCGGCGTCCGGCGGCGGGCAGCGCAGGGCGTCCATCGCCTGCTCGAGCTGGTTGTCGAGGTCCCACGCCTGCCGATGGTCCAGCTGCTCCTGCAGCGTGCCCATCTCGGCCAGCAGGGTGTCGTAGTCGGCGTCCGGGTCGGCAAGCTCCTCGGAGATCGCGTTGAACCGGTCGAGCAGCGCCTTGGTCTCGGCCACGCCCAGCTGGACGTTCTCGAGCACGTTGAGCGACTCGTCGAGGTGCGGCTCCTGCTCGAGGATGCCCACGCTGTAGCCAGGCGACAGGATCGCCTCGCCGTTCGACGGTGAGTCCAGCCCGGCCATGATGCGCAGCACGGTCGACTTGCCGGCGCCGTTCGGCCCGACCACGCCGATCTTCGCCCCTGGGTAGAAGGACAGCGTCACGTTGTCGAGGATCAGCTTGTCGCCGTGCGCCTTGCGCGCCTTCTGCATCACGTAGATGAACTCAGCCATGGGGCCCAAGGGTAGTGGCCGCGCGAGCCGCCGCCGACCGCTCAGGCAGCCTCGTCGGGCGACTGGGCCGCCTCCTCGGCAATCGGCTCGAGGGCCACCGACGTGGCCAGCTCCTCGGCCGTCACCCGGTCCGGCTGCTCGGGTGCCGGCCGCGGCGCGCGCTTGAACGCCGACGTCCCCCGGTTGAGGTCGTGCCCCGCGACGGTGGCCTCCAGCTCGACCGCCGTCCCCGTCCGGCCGTCCGGCGCCGTCCAGTCCCGCACCCGCAGCCGGCCGGCCACGACCACCGGCTCGCCCTTGCCGAACGAGCTGATCACGTGCTCGGCCAGCTGCCGGTAGCACACGACGGTCACGAACAGGGTGTCCGCGTCGTACCAGCCGCCCTTGGCCCGGTCGTACCGCCGGGTGGTCGAGGCCACCCGGAAGCTGGCGACGGGGGCGCCGTTGCGGGTCGTGGCGGTCTTGATGTCGGTGCAGACGTTCCCCACGACCGTGCTGAAGGTCTCGTTCATCTCGGCAGCTCCTCCCGACGGCCCGCCTGCCGGGCCGGTGCGTCCACCCTGCCCGCGGCCCGATCGCCCGACGGTGGCCATCGACCCGACTGTGGAGGCCGACGACCTGTGGACGCCGACCAGCCCGCGCGGGATGATGGTGTCCCGGTGCTGGTCGGAGTCGTCATGGCGTCCCTGTGCGTAGCCCTTGCCCTCGTCGTCCCGGCGGTCTGGTTGCTGGCGGGCCTGCCGCGGTTGCCGTTGCCCCTGCTCCCCCGGCGGCAGCACCACAGCGTCGCGGACGAGGTGGAGCAGGTCCTCAAGGTCGCGGCCGACCTGCGGCGGCTGGAGCGCGAGCTGGCCAGCCTGCGGGCGAGCGACAGCCGGCGACCCGGGCTGCACGTGCGGCTGGCCGCTGTGACCTCGGCCTACGACGAGACGCTGCTGCACGGCGGACGGATGCTGCACCTGCCGGTGCCGGTCGAGCAGCCGCCGATCCCACCGGTCGAGCGGGTGCTGCTGGAGGCCCGGCTCACCGGCGCCGGCGTCCGCTGGTGAGCCGGCGGGTCAGCCGCGCGCCCGCGAGTAGTGCGCGCGCGCCTTCGCCCGGTTGCCGCAGGTGCGCATGTCGCACCACCGTCGGGTCCCGCTGCGGGACGTGTCGAGGAACAACCAGCCGCAGGCCCCCTCGTCCCCGGGGCACTCCTTCACCCGGGCCAGCACCGGCTCGGTCAGCAGGTCCCAGGCGTCCACGGCGACCGGCCACAGCATCTCGTCCAGCCCCCCGGCGGACAGCCAGCCGTCCCGCACCCCTCCGGTGGCGCCGGGCAGCAGCAGGTGGTGCACAGTCGCCTCGCGCAGGACGGCGTTGACGAGGGCCAGGTCGGCGTCCTGCACCGGACGCTCGGCCAACGCGGCGGCCACCAACCGGTACAGCGCCTCGCGGTAGTCGCGCACCCGGCGCAGCGCGGCAGCCGCGGCTGCGGGCTCCTGGTCGGCCGCCGCACGCAGCCGGCCGACCGTGGCCCGGTCGACGCTCCCGGTGTCTGCGGCCCAGGCGAGCAGCCGCTCGTAGGAGCCGAGGTACTCGCGCCGGTCGGTGGCGTGCCGGGGGTCCACCGTGTTGAGGAAGTCCAGGGCCAGCCGACCCCCGACCCGGTCGGGCAGCTCGGTCGCAGCGACGGTCATGGGAACAGAGTAGCCACGCTAACCGTCTTTAGGTATCTTGGTGGTTAGTCCCGGTCTGGAGCTGATCCCATGCGACGCGCCTACGTCGCCCTCGTCCTGTCCCTCGTGAGCTGGGGCATCTCGGTCACCGTGGCCGACACCGCGCTCGACGTGCTGAGCGCGGCCGACCTGCTGGTCGCCGAGATCGCCATCGGCACGCTGTTCGTCGGGCTGGCCCTGCTCGTCCTCCGCCGGCCGCTGAACGCGCCATGGCGGTCCGCGGCGCTGCTGGGCTCGTTGGAGCCCGCCGGCGCCTACCTGCTCGCCAACCTGGGCCTGGCCAGGACGTCGGCGGCGGCCGGCTCGCTGCTCATCTCGCTGGAGAGCGTGTTCGCCGTCGCGCTGGCCTGGCTGTTCCTGCGGGAGCGGCTGAGCCGACGCGAGGCGCTGGCCATCGGCCTCGGGCTCGCCGGAGCCACCGTGGTGGCGCTCACCCAGCAGGGCGGCGAGCGCAGCACCCTGGGCAACCTGCTGCTCGTGCTCAGCTCGGTGGCCGCCGGCGGCTACGTGGTGCTGGCCCGGCGCTACGCCGTCGGCGTGGATCCGCTGTCCCTCGTGTTCAAGCAGGGCGTCGCCTCGCTGCTGCTCGTGCTGCCGTTCGCCGCCGTCTCGTGGACGACCGACGGCAGCCGGTTCGTCGGCGCCGCGGCGGGCACCTGGGCGCTGGCGGCGCTGGCCGGTCTCGTCGGGTTCGCCATCCCGTTCACGCTGTGGTCGTTCGGCGCCTCGCAGGTCCGACCGGGTGTCGCGGCGGCCGGGCTGAACCTCATCCCCGTCGTCGGCGTGCTGTCCGCCGCCGTGTTCGGCCGCGGTCTGCCCACCGCCCCCCAGGTGGTCGGCGGCTTGGTGATCCTGGCCGGGCTCGCCCTGCTCTCCGCGACGCCGGGGGACGGCGAGGACTCGCTGCCGGACGGCTCGCTGTCCCCCGACCCGGTGCCCTGCTCGTCGCGGTAGCGTCGGACGGTCCGCACCCGCCGTCCGCAGGAGGCATGCCGCCATGGCCGACCGACGACGCGAGGAGATCCAGCAGCTCATCAAGCCGCTGCTGGTCAAGCCCGGCGACACGGTCGGGCTGCCGCACGACTTCGACCCCGGCTACAGCGCCCCGGGCCTGGACAAGGACGACGGGGACGAGGTGCTGCGCGCCGGCATCGAGCTGTTGGCGGAGTACCAGACCAGGCTGGCCGCGCAGAACACTTACTCGGTGCTGCTGGTGCTGCAGGCCATGGACGCCGCCGGCAAGGACGGCACCATCAAGCACGTCATGAGCGGGGTCAACCCGCAGGGCGTGACGGTGCGGTCGTTCAAGCAGCCCTCCCCCCAAGAGCTCGACCACGACTTCCTGTGGCGCTACCAGCGGGCGCTGCCCCGCCGGGGCGACATCGGGATCTTCAACCGCTCGCACTACGAGGAGACCCTGGTCGTCCGGGTGCACCCCGAGCTGCTCGAGCACCAGCAGCTGCCGGAGGCGGCCCGCGGCCACGACGTGTGGAAGCGCCGGTTCCGGGAGGTCAACGACTGGGAGAAGTACCTAGTCGACAACGGCATCCGGGTCGTCAAGGTGTTCCTCAACGTGTCCAAGGAGGAGCAGCGGCAGCGCTTCCTGGCCCGCATCGAGGAGCCGGACAAGAACTGGAAGTTCAGCGCCGCCGACGTCGCCGAGCGCGAGCACTGGGACGACTACCAGCAGGCGTTCTCCGAGGTGCTGACCCACACCAGCAGCGAGGCCGCCCCCTGGTACGTCGTGCCCGCGGACAAGAAGTGGTTCGCCCGGATCGCCACGGCGGCCATCCTCATCGACACGCTCATGGACATCGATCCGAAGTTCCCCGAGCTGGACGACGCCCAGCGCCAGCAGCTGCAGGACAGCCGCGCGGCCCTCGAGGCCCAGGCCCCGAAGGACGAGAAGCACTAGGCGTACCACCGGCTTGAGGAGAGGATCCACCCGTTGCAGCTGCTCGACGTCGCCGTCCTCCTAGTGGCCGCCTGGGTCGGCTGGCGCATCTACGCCGCCAACCGGCACCGGGCGCTGCCCGCTGACCCGGTCGCGCTGGCCGGGGCCGTCTGGGAGCCCGCCCACTACGGCACCGGGCGGGCGGTGACCCGCGTCGTCGTCCGGCTGGGCCGGCCCGGTGGGCCGATGGACGAGCGGACGATCGCCGAGATCCCCGACAACGACCCGCAGTGGGACGCCCTGTTCACCGAGGCCATGGCCAAGGCCAGGGAGCGCGCCGCGGTCCTCAACGTCGAAGACGGCCGCCGCTAACCCCCCTCCCCTTCCGCAGGAAGGGTCGGCGGGTTCCACCGGTCGTTGCAACGGTCCGGCCATGATGGCCGGGTCACTCCGAGGCAACAACCGATGGAAGTTCCAGGATGGCAGGTGTTCGGCTGTCGGGTTTGAGCGTGAGCAGATCAGGGTCGGGATCGAGCGGGAGGAGTCGTTTGCGCAGATCGCGCGGTCGCTGGGTCGGGTGACCTCGACGGTCTCGCGGGAGGTCGGCGGGGTTGCCGGGCGGGCGGGGTACTGCGCGGTGACCGCGGACCGGGTGGCGACCCGGCAGCGGTGTCGGGGCCGCCCGACGAAGCTGGCGGCCAACCCGGCGCTGGCCGACGAGCGCCCGCACCTGGTCGACGCCGCGACCGCGTACCAACGGTTCCAGGAGTTCATCGACAGCAACGACGTCCACTGCATGCGCTGCTCCGACTGACACCGCACCCTGAAGCGAGGAGGTCTTTCCCTTGGAGGCACGCCGGAGGGCACCGCCCCAACGCGCCGACGGTTCAGCCTTGGCTGGGCTGTGCTCGGGGTGACCTTCGCCGCCTACCTGCTGTTCCGCGTCGCCCAGGGCGTCGCGTGGCTCATCCACCACATGTGAACCCTGACCACGGAAGGAACCAACCCCATGTCCGAAGGAGCCACCGGTCTGCCGTTCGAGCCCGAGCCCAACAAACGGCTGGCCATGATCTGCTGGAGCAGCGACCTGGACAGGGTCTGGCCGGTGCTCATCCTCAGCACCACGGCGGCGGCCTCCGGGATGGATGTCGACGTCTTCTGCACCTTCTGGGGCCTGCGCGTCCTGCAGCGCAACGACAGGCGGGTCACCGGCACCAACCTGCGGCAGAAGGCCGAGGCTCTCGTCGACCGGGGCGGCACCGACCACCTGAAGCTCGGGAAGATCAACTTCGGTGGCGCCGGCACCTGGATGATCAGGGGCCTGGCCAAGGACTACAAGGTGGCCAGCCCCACCGAGCTGCTGCAGTTCGCCATCGACATGGGGGTCCGGCTGTACCCGTGCCAGATGACCATGGACCTGTACGGCCTGAAGAAGGAGGACTTCGTCGACGGGATCCAGCCGTCGATGGGCGCGGCCTCGTTCCTCGACATGGCCGCGGAGGCCGACATCTCCCTGTTCATCTAGGGCGGGACACGACGTGACGGGGACCGCAGAGCTCGTCGGCGTGGCGACCGCCGACGGGCTCTGGGTCGCCCGCAGCCTCGATCCGGTGCTCGCTCGGGCCGCGCACCGGATCGGCTGGCTCACCCGGGCCGGGGCGCTGGCGCGAGGGGTCAGCCCGGACGTCGTCGTCATCGACGTCGACCGGGCCGACGGCCTCGACGGCCCGTGCCGACTGGCCGCTGGCACTGGTGGCCGGCGCCCTGGGTGTTCCCGACCCGCAGCGCTGGGTCGCCGCGCAACGCGGTGGGTGCGACCTGGTCACGAACAAGGGGGCGCTGCCCCGCGCGTTGCAGCGGCTGCTGGACGCAGGGGGCGGTGCACGCCGCACCTACCCGCTGCTGGACGCCGCGGACCTGGCCGGTCGGCTCGGCCGCGTCGCCCGAGTCCCGGAGACCCCGGTGGGACCGCTGGCGGTCTACCAGGTGAACGGTCAGGTGTACGCGGTCGAAGATCGCTGTCCACACGCCGGGGCGACCCTGTCGGAGGGTACGCTTGACCCAGCGACAGTTACCTGTCCCAGGCACGGCAGCCAGTTCGACGTGTGCACCGGGCGGCGGGTGCGGGGCCCGGCGGACGACAACATGACTGTTTACACGGTGGTGGTCGAATCCGGTCAGCTGCTTCTCGTACTCTCGGCTCAGCAACGAGAAGGGTGAGCCCATGACCACCGACCCGCAGGTGACGACGGGTGGCCGAGCCGCGCCCGACGAGCTGTACGAGCTGCACGCGCGCATCTGCAAGGCCCTGGCCGACCCCAAGCGGCTGTGCATCATCAACGAGCTGCGCGACGGCCCGCGGTCGGTCGGCGAGATCGCCGCGGCGGTCGGCATGTCGCAGCCCAACGCCAGCCAGCACCTGGGCATCCTGCGCAGCCGCGGCATGCTCACCCGGTCGCGATCCGGCCCCACCATCTACTACGGGCTGCGCAGCACCAAGATCGTCGAAGCGGTGGACCTGCTGCGTGACTTCATGGCCGACGTGCTCGCGGCACCGACCTCCGACGCCGACCTGCTGGAGCTGCGCGCGGCCGACCGCACCCGCTGACCCGCTCCCGGGTCAGCTCTCGAGCGTGACCCGGAACGCCTTGCGCTTGGGCTTGACCGGACGCATCAGGAACTCGGGGCGGCG
>DATCDE010000301.1 GCA_036510875.1 Actinomycetes bacterium | reverse complement strand
CAGTGTCGGACCCTTTCCTTATGGTGGGTGTCGTGCACCCGGACCCTGACGACGAGCCTCGCGTCGCGGCGCTGGACCGCGAGAGGCGTCTGAGACTCGAGGCGCTTCGCTACGCGGTCAACGAAGAGGCGGCGAGCTACCTCGCGATCATGCGCACGTTCACCGAGTCCGTCTCGGGGTTGTTGTCCGACCAGTCGGCAGCTGAGGTGGCGTCTCGGCTGGTCGAGCACGATATTGAGCTGGATGTCGACACCGTGGACGCCCGACTGTCGTACCTGGTCGAGCACGGCAACCTGGCACGTAGTCCCAGGGAGACCGAGGCGCGCACATTGCGCGAGTACCTCACCAACCGGGCCCGCTACCAGCTCACCCAGCGGGGCGAGCTTGTCCAACGCCAGGTCGAGGAGCTGCTCGCGCACACCGAGACCGCGCACGAGGTGTCGAGTGAGATGCTCGCTGGGATCCTGGAGGGGCTGCGTCGGCTGGAGCGGTACGACCAGACTTCCCTTGCCACCACGGACCCCGACGAAGTGGCGCGCGAGATCGGAACGGTGTTCGCGCAGTTCACCCAGCTCGTGGAGTCAACTCGGGAGTTCTACACATACCTGTCCGCGGTCCTCGTCCGCTACGACCTGGACCGCGCCGAGTTTCAGGTGTTCAAGACGGCACTGCTGGACTACCTGCAGCGGTTCGTCGACGAGGTGGCGCGGCAGGTCCCGCCGCTCGCGGAGGTGCTGTCCGCGCTGCGGCCTAGGGTTCTGGTTCTGACTGGCCGCGCCAACGAGGGACAGCGGCTGCGGACCCTCGACGGCGGGGTTGCTCGACGCGCCCGTGGCCTGGATCCGAGGGACTGGGACGGGCTGCACGCGTGGTTTGTCGGAGGCGAGGGTCGTGACTCCGACGCGGCCGGGGTCCGTCGACTCGCGACGGAAGCGATGCGGGCGTTGCTGGTCAACCTTCGTCGGATCGCCTCCGGTAGCGACCGAGGGCGCAGCCGGTACGCCGACCTGATACGCCTGGCGCAGTGGTTCGATGCGGCGGACGACGCGACGGCGCACGCGTTGTGGGCGAGCGGGTTCGGGCTGTACCCGTGCCGCCATATCTCGTTTGTTGCCGACGACGAGGCCGATCCCGTGCCGGCGACGGCGTCCTGGTGGCGGGCACCGGTGGCGGAGGTGCCGATCACGCTGCGCCGCGCTGGGGTGCGCCACGCGGCCGGACGGTCGGGTCGCCGGGAGGACTTCACCGGCGCCAAGAGCGCCCGGCTGGCCGAGCGTGAGGCGGCGGAGCGGCGGCGTCAGGAGGCGCTGGCGGAGGTCGCTCGCCATGTGGGGGAGCCGGCGACGTTCCGGCTGTCCGACGAGGGGCGGGCCGCTCTGCTCGAGGTGTATGCCCGTGCCGTGACGGGCCGGGCACGGGCGGCCGACAGGGGTCCTGACGACGAGAGCGCTGCGCCGCTCGGCACGGAGGGACCGTCCGTGGTTCTTCGGGTGCGCCGCTCGCCCGGTCGGAGCACGACGATCGTGAGCCCGGCCGGTCGGTTGGAGCTCGTCGACCTGACGCTGGTGGTCGACGCCGCCACCGGCCACGTTGGGGCGGAGGCGGCGGGATGACCGAGAGCCCGGTCAGCCGGAAGGCCGTCGATCGTCCGCCGCCTGCCGAGGACGTGATCGCTGTGCAGGAGCGACGTCGCGCCGCGCGAGCTCTGCTGCTCCGGCCGCTGCTGGCAGCGGTCGACGACGAGTTCGCCCTGGTCCGCCGGCACCGTGACGAGTTGGTGCGGCTCTTCGCTGACGGGCTCGGCTACCGCCTCGTGGTTGAGCCGACGGTGGCGAGACTGTTCAAGGCGGGGCTGGGTCGCGACCCGGGCCGCGGCCTGCGACGCCGCAACGGTCGCCCGTTCACTCCTCGGGCGTACTCCCTGTTGTGTCTCACGATCGCGGCGCTCACCCGGTGCCGTGCCCAGCTCCTGGTCGACGAACTGGTCGCGGAGGTGCGGTCGGCCGCCGCCGACGCGTCGATCGACGTGGACCTCGATGCCGTGACCGACCGGCGCGCCCTGCACGCCGCGCTGCTCGCCTTGGTCGACCTTGGTGTTCTCGTCGAGCGGGACGGCGACCTGGAGCACTGGGCCGACCGGTCCACCGCCGCGCTGATCGATGTGCGCCGGGAGCGGCTTGCGCTGCTGGTCGCCGCCCCGCTCGGCTCCGCTGAAGGGCCGGACGAGCTGCTCGACCAGGCTGCGCTGCCCTCGGCCGCCGGCGGCGCGCGGGTGGTGAGTCGCCGTCGGCTGGCCGAGTCACCGGTGCTCTCCGTGACCGACCTCACCGATGAGCAGCAGGAGTGGTGGCGGCGCAACCGCAACCGCGAGCGTCTCTGGTTCCATGACCAGCTGGGGCTGGAGGTAGAGCTGCGTGCTGAGGGCGCGGTCGCCGTCGACCCGGACGAGGAGCTCACCGACCGGGCGTTCCCGGGCGCCGGCTCGGCTCGCCACCTGGCTCTGTTGTGGCTAGAGCGGGTGATCACGGCCGAGCGCGACGAAGCGCGGTCTGCCGATCTCACCGACCGCGTGTGGCGCCGCGTCCCTGCCGACATGGTGAACCGCGCCTTCGTGGAGGTAACCGGCCAATGGGTCGCTGGGCTTCGTAGGGCGCACCGCGACGACCCGACCCTCGCCAAGGTCGACGCCCAGGACGTCCTGGTCGGCAGCGGCCTCGTCCGAACTGACATCGGGGGGTGGCAGGTGCACGCGGCGTGCGCCCGTTACGCCCCGCGGCCCGTCCTGGCGGCTTCGGGTGAATCCGGCGAGGCGTCGCTCTTCGATGACGAGGACGGCACGTGAGCGCCGGCTCCGCCGCCGGCGAGCAGGCCCAGCGGTTCCGCCTGCACCGCTGCGGCGTGCTCAACGTGTGGCAGTACGACGAGCAGGTCTTCGAATGTGCGGGCGGCCGGCTGCTGCTGCGTGGGGCCAATGGTGCCGGCAAGTCCAAGACCCTCGAGATGCTGCTGCCGTTCACCCTGGACGGCGACAAGTTGCGCATCACCGCTTCGGGCCGGCACCACACGAGCCTGCTGTGGCTGATGACCGACGGGTACGACGGCACCCGCACCGGCTACCTGTGGGTGGAGTTCGCCCGCGCCGCCCCGGGCGGGCCCCAGGAGTTCCTGACATGCGGCGTCGGCGTGCGGGCCTCGTCGACGGCCCGGACGGCGACGACATGGTTCTTCACGTCGCCCCGACGCGTGGGAGGGGACCTGCAGCTTGAGGACGCCGCCGGTCCCCTGTCCCGGGAGCGGTGCCGCGATGCGGTACAGCCGGACGGACACTTCTTCGACCAGGCCCGCGCGTACAAGCACCACGTCGGCCGGGTGCTCTTTGGGCTCGAGCCGGCGCAGTACGACGAGTTGCTTCGGCTGCTCTACTGGTTGCGCCAGCCACAGGTCGGGGAAGACATCGAGCCGGCGAAGTTGGCCGAGCAGCTCGCGCAGGCACTGCCGCCTGTCGACGACGACGCCGTCCGGTCTGCAGGTGACACGTTCGACGAGCTCGCGGCCTTCGGCGAGCAGATCGACCGGCGCCGACGAGCCGCCGAGGCGATCGCGGCTTTCGCCGCCGTCTACGCCGCGTACGCGGCCGCCGCGACCCGTAAGGCCGCGGCGGACCTGCTCGATGCCCATCGGGAGCAATCGCGTCGTGTCGCGGCCGTGACCGCGGCGGGTGCCGCGCTGGACGCGGCCGAGTCCGCCGTGCTCGACACGACCGCGCGTCTCGGTGCCGCGTCTGCCGAGCTGGAGGCCGCACGGGTGCGGCAGCGTGAACTCGAGTCCAGCCCGGAGGCGCGCAGCCACCAGCGTCTGCTCGACCTGGACGCCCGCGCCGGTGAACTGCGAGCCACCGCGGAAAGCGCGGCCGACGCGGCGGCGACAGGCCGGCGGAGGGCTGAGGACTCCGAACGTCTGGTCGCCGAGGACGCGACACGGCTGATGGGCGACCTGGATGGCTTCGCGCAGCGGGCCCAGGAGGTGCTGGCGGCAGCAGAGCGAGCGGGTGCCCCGCTCCGCCTGGCACCCGAGGCTGGCCTGGTCGTACGACAGCTCGACGGGTCCGACGCCGCCGAGGCGGTCCTTGCCTGGCTGGACGTCCACGAGGTGGGGATGGGCGCGCTTGCCCCGGCGCTCGGCGAGCTGGCCGCCGCGATCCACGTCGTCGACGATGCCCGGCAGGTGGCGGAGGCCGCTGCACGACGACGCGAGGCGGACGACCGGCGCGTCGCCGAGGCGGAGACCCGGGCCGAACGGGAGCGCGGCCTGCACGCAGACGCGGCCACGGCAGCGCGCGAAGCCGTGGGCGACCTCCTCGACCGCCTCCGCGCGTGGCAGGAGGACCCGCGCGGCCTCCCCCTCGTCCTCCCCGAGATCGACGCGGAGACGGTCACCACCATCGCGACGTTGGCCCGGCAAGCAGCCGAGCCGGAGATCACGCGGTTGGAGGGCGAGCGCGCGGCCGCCGCCGCCGACCGGCTCGAAGCGGAGCGCGCGCTCGAGCAGCAGCGGCGGCGCCGCGCCGCAGTCGAGGCCGAACGCGACGCGGCACCTCGGGGGCCGGGATGGGTGCGCACCGCGCGTGACGCCTCCGACGGGGCACCCCTGTGGAGGCTCGTCGACTTCGCGCCGTCCCTGTCCGAATCGGACCGGGCGGGGTTGGAGGCCGGGCTCGAGGCATCAGGTCTGCTGGACGCCTGGGTCCGGGCCGACGGCGCGGTACTGGACGCCGACCGGCTCGACAGCGTGCTGCCCCTCGGTCCGCCGATCGACGGGGCCGAGGGTCTCGGCAGCCTGCTCGTGGCCGACGTCCCGGCGGACTGCCCGGTGCCGGTGGACGTGGTCGCAGGCGTGCTCGGCCGCGTCGCCGTGCGTGACTCTGCGGGCAGCGGCGACGGCGCGTTCGTGTCTGTGGACGGCGGTTGGCGGCTCGGCCCGCTCACCGGGCGGGCTGCGAAGCCGAGCGCCCAGTACGTTGGTGCTACCGCACGCGCCCAGGAGCGTGCCCGCCGCCTCGCGGAGATCGACGCCGAGGTGGAGCGGTTGACCGCCGAGCGCTCAGCGGCCGCCGACCGCGAGCTGGTGTCGGTCATCCGGTTGCAGGCGGTCCGGGACTGGCTGGCCTCCGTCCCGTCCCCCCACTCGCTGCTGACCGCTTGGACGCTCCTGGACGAGCGCGCCCGCAGCGCGCAACAGGCTGAGTCCGAGGTGGCGGCCGCGGACGAGGCCTCGCGTCGCTCCCGCGCCGAGGCCGCGGCCCGGCATGCTGACCTCGTCGACCTGGCAGCCCGGCACGAGCTGCCCGTCACGGCCGACGGCCTGGCGGCCCGGCGTGAGGGGCTCCGCGACCTGGCGGAGCGGCTGCACCGTCACATTGACGGCGGCAGACCCCTCGCTGACCGGGTCCATCGGTGGGTCAGCGACTGGACCCGCTGGCGCGACGACGAGGCGCAGTCGGTGGCGCTGGCCGAGGACGCCGAGTCCCTGGACCGCGCGGCTCGTGGTGCGGCCGAGCGACTGAGGACACTCCGGGACACCCTCGGCGCGAGCGTCGACGAGCTGCAGCGCCGCCTGACGCAGGCTCGCAGCGACATCGAGGACGCCGACCAGGCGCTGCGGGACCAGCGGCGCGCGGTCGACGCGGCGCGGGACCTCCGAGCCGAGGCGCGCACCACGGCGTTGGCTGCGCAGTCCCGGCGTGAGGAACACGTCCCGGTTGTCGTGGCCTGCGCGGGTGCATTGGCCGCCGCTGCCGACGTCCCCGGCCTGCTTCGCTCCGCCCTCGGCCGGGACGTCGACGAGGACGAGCTGGCCACGTTGGGGCTGGCTCGGACGATCCCCGACGGGGAGGTGCCGCGCCGCGTCATCAGCCTGGCACGGACCTTCGGATCTTTACCCGAGCCTTCCCGGCGGGCCGACCAGGCCGCAGTCCTGGCTGCGTGGCAGGACTCCCAGAGCAGCGACGCCGCCGATCATGAGCCCCGCCTCGTCCCCGGGCCGGGCGACGTCCTGGCAGCCCTCGGCCGCGACGACACCGGCGAGCGGCCGGTTGCCGTGCTCGCCGAGCGACTGGCCGCCGCCGTGGCGCGCGATCGGGACCTTCTCACGGAGCGGGAGCGGGCGCTGTTCGAAGAGCACCTGATCGGCGACCTGGGGGAAGAACTGCGGCGGCGCCGGCTGGAGGCCACTGAGCTGGTCGAGGCGATGAACCGCCTACTCGGCGGCGTCACCACCTCGCAGGGGATCCGGGTCTCGCTGCGTTGGCAGCTGCGCGACGACGTCCCGTCCGATGCCCGTCGGGCCATGGACCTGCTCGGCCGCAGCGTCGGCGCGCTGCTGCCGAGTGAACGGGGTGAGCTGCGTGACGCGTTGCACCGCCTGATCGAGGCCTCCCGAGCCGAGTCCCCCGAGGCCTCCTACGCCGACCACCTCGCCCGAGCGCTGGACTACCGCCGCTGGCACGCCTTCCGTGTCCGCTACACCCGTCCGGAGTCCGCCGGCGAGTGGCAGGACTTGCACCGCCGCTCCCCACTGTCCCAAGGGGAGCAGAAGGTCGTCTGCTACCTGCCGCTGTTCGCCGCCGCGGCGGCGCACTTCACCAGCCTCGCCGGCGCCGCGCCGCACGCCCCGCGCTTGGTGCTGCTCGACGACGCGTTCCCCAAGATCGACGTACGGACGCACCCGCTGCTGTTCGGCCTGCTCGTCGCGTTCGACCTCGACTTCGTCGTGACGAGCGAGCGGCTGTGGGGCGACTACGCGACCGTGCCGGCGCTGTCCATCTACGAGGCCTTGCGCGACCCCAACGAACGGGGCGTGGCCCAGTATCAGTACCAGTGGGACGGGTCCCGGCTCCAGGCGGTCGGGGCATGACCGACGAGCTGGCGTCCTGGGTGCGTAACCCGGGGCTGAGTCTGCTCTGGGCGGCCGCGCGCGACCGGCTCGAGCGGAACGGACTGCAGCCGCGGGGCGTCGTGGCGCTGACGGACCTGGACCGTCCAGCTCGGCATGCGCTGAGCGGGTTGTTGGGTCGAGCGGTTGTGCAGGATCACCACCGCGTTGACCTGGAGGTTCTAGACGAGGTGCTGCGCGAGCGCTCCGGCGCTGCCGGTCTGCTGCCGGTACTGGAGATGCTTGGCGGTCCGCTGCGCAACCGGGCCGCGGAACGGTCGGGCCGGGCCGCCAGCCGCGAGGCCCCCCACATCGCCGCTCGGGAGTGGCTGAGGAGTCGCCCGGACATCGCTCAGCAGCCGTGGGTGGAGGACTGGCTGACGACCGTCCGCCGTTCCGGTCTGGCGGCCCGATCAGGTGACCCAGCAGTGCTCGTCCGGGCGTTGCAGGTACTCGCCGAGCTGCCGACCACGGGCCCCGACGCCGGCGAGCACGCGCACTCCCCGGTGGCGCGCACTGAGGTGGCCGCCCGTGCCACGGGCGACGCCCACGCCCTCGACGACGGCGGCCCGCTCCCGCTGCTGGTGCTACGGGCGCTCGCCCTGATCGCCGGCGTGCAGTCACCGAACGGATCCGCGGCGAAGCGAGCCCTGTGGGAGCAGTTCGGAGTGAGTGCGGATGCGCTGTCCTCGACCTGCCTGGCCCTCGGCCTGGCCCCGCTCGGATCGAGCGGCGTTGCCCGGCGGCTCGCGATCGCCGTTGAGGACCGCGACCCCGTGCACCTGACCGGCTGGGACCTCGCGAAGGAGCCCCTGCGCGTACCTGCAGGCACCCGCGTCCTGGTGTGCGAGAACCCGCGAGTGCTCGAGGCCATCGCGCAGTCACCGGTCGACACCATCGCCATCGTGTGCACCTCAGGCGTGCCCGGGCTCGTCACCCTCGAGGTTCTCGACAGGCTGGCCCGCAGTAGCGCCCACCTGGCCTATCACGGTGACTTCGACTGGCCAGGGCTCGCGATGGCGAACCGGTTGGTGGCCAGGCTGGGCTGCCATCCCTGGTTGATGTCCGAGCACGACTACCTCGTCGGGGTCCGCACTGATGGCCCGGTTCTCACCGGCAAGGCCGTCCCTGCTTCCTGGGATGCAGCACTTGCACCGGCGATGCAGGCGCGTGCGGTCGCCGTCCATGAAGAGGCTCTTCTGCCCATGCTGCTGAATCGGCTCGACGACCTCGCCTGAGGCGTTGCGCTCGGCCCAAAGTCGCGCGCGGACTCACTACGCTTCGAGCACGCCCAACTCGGCCAGTCGGGCGCGCAGTGCCGCGTTCTCAGCCTGCAGTTCCGCCCTCGTCCCACTCCTCCGTCGAGGCGGAACCGTGGACGACGTCACGCCGTCGGGCAGTTCCACCTCCGGCGTTCCGAGGCACTCCGATTCCACCACCCCGCGGGTCTTCTCGCAGTCGGGGCAGCGGTGGGTCGGCGGGTGCCACCTGGCGCCGTGGCTCATGTGCGCCCTGGCCTCGGCCCGGTGCCCGCACATCAACGTCAGCCGCCACCAATGCGCATCCCGCTCCTTCACCGGTGCTGACAGGATCCTGCCGATGGCCTCCAACTGACTGACGCTCATTGGCGGCGGCGGGCAGCAGGCCCCGCAGTGCAGCTCGCGATAGCCCTGCATGCTCCAACGGTGGCTCCGGTGGCCGGCGTGCCGGTCGGCGAACCTGGCCTCGTCATCGGCGCGCAGAGCCCGCCGTTCGTCCGTCATGTGCATCGTGCCGGGCCAGCAGTCCAGTCCGTCGGGCAACCGTTGGCCCATCAACGGCCCGCCGCAACCTCGGCACGGTTCACCAAGCCTCGACCGGCTCACGGGTCAGGTACAGCTCTTCCCCACGACACCGTCTGGAACGAGCCTCCGCCTCGGCCGCCTGCTCCTCCGCCAGCTCGGCGCGTCGCCGGGCCGCCCGCTGTCGGCTTCTCCTTGGTTATCGCCACGGAACCCAGGGTCGACCGTGGTCGCCGTCAAGAGCGCAGCCCGTTGTCGAGGGCCATGTATCTCGTCGGGTCCACCGAGCCCAGTGGGCCCGATGCGTGTGGCACCGGTGTTTCTCGGCAACCTGGCAGCTCAACGCCAGCTCCAGGCGACCATCACTGCGCCCGGTCGGCCGGTGCGGCTGAATCGCTCGTGAGCGCAGCCGTGGCGAGGCAGCCCATCGCCCAACCCGACCCTCAGGAATGCCGATAGCGTGCCCGCTCAGCGTGCACGCAAGTGCCGTTGCGGGGCGGGGCGATCCGGCAGTACTTGCCGGGTGCGACGGCGTTCCCGACCCGAGCCGGATCGGCCGGTCCACGTCGCCGACGCCCTCGACACGGCGGCGTCTGCCGCTCTCGCCGGCGGACCCTCAGCCTGCTGCGACCTACGATCACACAGGCATGGGTCGACGCCCCCTCCGATCGCCCATGGCCCGCCGAGGTGGAGCCTGCCCTCGCGCTTGTGATCAAACTGAGCGAAACGCAAGGCAAGTCCGCGCGCACGCACATGGGGATGGACGTCGCTGTGGCTGTGGCCCAGCCCGATCACTTCGAAGCGTTCTTGGCCCTCGCTCCGCACACCATCCACGCCGAGGCCTGGGCCGGCGATCAGTGGGTCTGGTCCGTGCACGACTGCGGCGACACCCTCGCGGCAGCGCTGACTCAGACCGAGTTGGAAGCGGTGGCGAGCCCCGCACTGCGGCTGTCCACCCGGTAGCACCAAGGTGCCAATGTAGAGCGGGGGTGCTCCAGCAGTAGCTGGCCCTACCGATCGGTTGCGCAGCTGGCGGGACCCATGGGCGCCGAAGTGTCCTTGAGCGGCACCGGCAAGGCGGTGGTTCAGACTCTGGGTCGGGTGCCCGCGGCGCCCTTGTTGCCCGCGCGGGCTTGTTCAGTCGATGAGTACTCCCGGGTTGAGCCGCCCTGCGGGGTCGACCGCGTTCTTGGCCGCGCGCAGCGCGGCTGCGAACGGCTCCGGGCGCTGAGCGTCGTACCACGGTCGGTGGTCGCGGCCGACCGCGTGGTGGTGTGTGATCGTGCCGCCCGCCGCCAGGATCGCGTCGCTGGCCGCCTGCTTCATGTCGTGCCAGCGCTCCTCCTCGGCGCCGCGGGTCACCGGTGCGAGCACCGTGAAGTAGGGCGCCGGCCCGTCGGGGTAGACGTGGCTGAACCGGCAGCTCACTCGACAGGGCTCACCGAGTGCGGCACGGGTGGCACCGACCACGGCGGCGTGGAAGCCGGGGAACTGGTCCCAGGTGACGGCCGTCTCGAAGGTGTCGGACAGCACTCCCAGCCGGATCAGCAGGTCCCTCACATAGGGCATCTGCAAGAAGGCGGACCGCCAGGCACCCTCGGCGGTATCTCCAGATCCGCTTGCCGCGGCGGCGTCCCAGCGGCCGCCATGCGCCGCGCACAGGGCCAGCGCGATGTCGAGCCAGCCGTCGACGGGATGGTCGGCCGATTCGAAGCCGAGCACCAGCACCGCGTGACGACCGTCACCGGACCCGGCCTGCGCAGCCTCGAGCGGGTCGAGCAGCCGGCAGTTCGCCGGGTCGAGATCGGACTGGGCCACCGCGCGCACCGCGTCCGCCCCGGCCAGGAACGACGAGAAGCGCACCGCGCGCGAGGCGCGGAACCTCGGCCGGGGGCGAACCCGTACCCACGCCTCGGTGATCACCCCGAGGATCCCCTCCGAGCCGAGCAGCATCCGGTCGGGGCTTGGTCCCGCCCCCGATCCAGGCAGCCGGCGCGACTGCCACTGGCCCGCTGGGGTGATCGCGCGCACGCTCTCCACGAGGTCGTCGATGTGGGTGAGCCGGGTGGCGAAGTGCCCGCCGGCCCGGGTGGCCAGCCAGCCCCCGAGGGTGGAAAGCTCGAACGACTGCGGGTAGAAGCGCAGCGTCAGCCCGGACGGGCGCAGCTGCTCCTCCAGCCGTGGGCCGCTCGCACCGGCCTGGATCCGGGCCGCCCGGGACACCGCATCGATCTCCAGCACCCGGTCGAGCCGGCCGAGGTCGACAGTCAGCACACCCGCGAAACGGTCCGGCACCCGCGGTTCCACCCCGCCCACCACGCTGGTGCCGCCGCCGTAGGGCACGACCGCGGCACCGACCAGCTCGGCCCAGGCCAGCAGCTCGGCCACGTCGGCCTCGTACCGAGGGAAGGCGACCACGTCGGGCAGGTGGTCATAGCGGCCGCGCAGCGCACGCACCACGTCCAGGTAGCTGCGGCCGTGGGCATGCCCGGCCCGCACGGTCGACTCGCGGGTGCAAAGCTCCGCCAGCCGGCCAGGCGGCAGCGGCAGCCGAGGTTCCGCCAGCCGGGCGGCCGCGGCGGGGACCGGCTGCTCCGGCTCCTCCGCGCCGAACCCAAGCAGCCAGCGCGCCTCCGCTGCCGCCGCTCGCGCCGCGGCACCGTCGATCACGGCGTCCGCGAAGCCCCAGCCCCAGGGATTACGGACACGGCCGGTCATGACGCCATCCTGCCCCGCCCACCTACCCCCCGCCGGCCCTTCGGCGCGGCGCGGGATCTGCGGCTCACCGTGCTGGACGGTCAGTAGGACGTCTCCGGCCACTTCGTCGCCGACCGGCTCGACCGCCACGACGCGGACTTCCTGCCCCAGCAAGCGTGATCCTTCCCAGGTTCCGTCAGCAACCGCGGACCGCTGACGACGTCAAGGATCACGAAGAGGCGATCACCAAGGCCGCGGCCACGTCGCTGCATCCGACGGAGATCGTGAATACTCACCTGTCCGATGCCGAAGGTCAGGACTGCGACTGACCTGCGCGGGCTGGTGGGCGTCGCTTTGCTCTCGGTAACGGTTCCCCTCTGTGTCAAGAGGCGGCTTCCGCGAGGAGTTCTCGGGGCGTAGCGTCGGTGGCGAACCCGGGTTGTGGCTTGTCCGAAGTGTTGGCCGCGGGGATTGGGTCAACCGCGCTGGCTGTGAGTGTCGCCCCCGTCTGCCCTCCCGGGTTCGCTGCTGCCCGGTCCTCGACCAGGACGCGGAAGGCGACGTCGGACAGGCGTCGTTTCAGGCAGCGCATCGCGCCGTTGGAGCCCTTGCCGGCGGCGAGTTTGCGCTGGTAGTAGGCCTTGCCGCGGGGGTCGTGGCGTTTGTGGGACAGCGCGACGACGTGCAGCGCTGAGTTGAGCCGGCGGTTGCCGGCGCGGGACAGCCGGTGGCGGGTGACGTCGCCGCTGGAGGCCTCGATGGGTGCGGTGCCGGTGAAGCTGGCGAAGTGGTCGCTGGTGGCGAACCGGGCCACGTCGCCGACCTCGCCGAGGATGGTCGCGGCGGTGACCGGTCCGACCCCGACGATGTCGGTCAGGCGTGTCCCGGTCGCGGCGACGGCCTCGACGATGCGGGCATCCATCGTCTTGAGCTTGCGGTCGGACACGGCCGCGTCGTCGATGAGGTCGGCGGCGAGCCGGCGGCGGGCCTTGCCGGCGACGTCGCGTGGGCGCACTGTCGCCAGGAGCTGGCGGGCCTAGGTCGCGGTCAGGTTCCGTGGCGCGCCAGCCGCAATCAGCTCCATCTGAACCTGGTGAAGCCGGTTCACCGCCTGGGTGCGGGAGCGGACCAAGTCACGGCGGCGTTCGGACAGCAGCCGCAACGCGACCATCTGGTCATCGACGGCGACTGCGCGCAGCCCAGGGATGCGCAGGCCGACCACGGCGACGGCGTGGGCGTCGGTGGGTTCGTTCTTACGGCCGTGCCCGGTGTCGATCGCCCTCACCTGGGTGGACAGCGGTTGCGGTCTGAGCCTGACTCGCGCTGGGACGGCCCGACGGCCTACCGCCGCGTCGCCGCCGGCGGATCAGCGGTCCACGGCCACGGTCTGTGCTCGGTGCTCCAGGGCGAGTTCCCGGATCTTGGCGATGGCCTCTGCGGTGTAGGCGCCGTTGACGCCGGAGATGACCGCCAGCTTCATTCCGTGCTTGAGGCCCAGTTTGTAGATCTCTTTGACCTTCTCCCATTCGATGTTGCGGCCGACGGTGAAGGTTTCGTAGCGCCCTTCCAGGGCCAGTACGACGGTCTCGGCCAGGCAGGCGTAGGCCACGCCGGTCGGCAGGCCGATGCTCTTCATCTTCACGTCGCCGGGCAGCTCGATCTCGCCGGACTCGACCACGAGGACATCGGGACGCTTGGCCACATCCTCGGCTGACAGGTCCAGCGGGCGCGCCACATCGGTGATCACGCAGCCTGGCTTGACTTCCATGATGTCCAGGACTCGCTTGCCTGCCCCCGAGGTCGCGGTGACGATGAGATCCATGTCCTGGAGGTGCCCGTCGGGAGTGGCCGCGACGTGGATCTCGGCCCTGGGGTGTTCTCGTTCGATGTCGTGCTTGAGGGCCAGCAGCTTGGCCGACTCGGGCGAGACCAGCCACAGCTCATCGCTGGACAGCGCCAGCAGCCTGGCGCAGACCGACCCGATGGCCCCACTGGCACCCACGACCATGACCTTGCCCTTGATCCGTCCCCGGTCGTCGAACTCGGCGAGCCCGAGCTGCAGCATCGCCTCGTGCGCCGCCCACAGAGCGCCCGAGGCGCTGTAGCTGTTACCGGTCGTGATCGGCAACGGAGCCCGCTTGGCCACCGTCACGCCGGCGTCACCGACGACCTTGGTGAATGCACCGAGCCCCATGACCTGTGCGCCGAGCTTCCGGGCGGTCTCGGCCGCCGCGAGCAGCCGTGCGTAGGTGAACTCGGGGCTGTGGGCCATCAGCTCCTTGGGGGTTCCGCCCACGGTGATGAGCCAGCCCTCGGCCTCCGCACCGGTGGGCGACTTGATGCCGGTGACGTGGCTGTAGGTGAACGGCGGCGCGTACGCCATCGCCTTCTCCACCACGTCCATCACCACCGGGGGCGCCACCTTGGCGATCGTCGCGAGTGGCTCGACGTTCTGGAAGAACTTCTGCGACAGGGGGTGGATGACGAAGGCGAACCTGCTCTTCCGCCTGGGCCCGTTCGGGTAGAGGACGCGGGGCTCCAGGCCCCCCGAGACGATCATGTCGAGCAGATCGTCGTTGGTCAGGCGATCCCAGCTGGATGTGAGGGCCAGCATCATGGCCTCGAGGACCGCAGCCACGACGGTGACGTGGAACGGCTGGGGGGTGGCGTCGAGGACCATGTCCACGCCGCGGCTGGCCAGTTCGGCGAGCCGGTCATCGGAGATGGCGGAGGTGATGACGGTCTTGCCGGACAGATCCTCCAGCCCGAAGCCGATCAACTCGTCGTAGGTGGCAACCACCACGTCACAGTCGCGGGCGGCCTTGCGCGCCATCGCGGTGCTGATCCGGTGGCCTGGCGCCTTGATCTGCGACTGCGCCTGACCCGGCAGCCTTCGGATCGGCCACAGTCCCACCTTCGCCGCCAGCCCGAGGACGGGGTTGGAGTCGAGCTTGGCCGGCAGGTCCCATCGCAGCAGCGGGTCGGCGAACTCCAGGTTCGGTGTGAACTCGCGAAGGATCCGGGTGGTCCGGTCGTGGTTCACGCCGCCGAGGACCACGGTCCGGGCGTTGGTGAAGTACCCCGGCATCTCGGTCTGGACGTGCCGGATCGCCCACTCCTGCAGTACATCGCGCAGCGCATGTCCGTCGGTGACCGGCACGACCGTCGTGGCCCGCCTGACCCGCTCGATCGCCGCCAACTCCCCGTCGTACAGCCCGGCAGCTCGCGCCTCCCGGATGCCGGTGACGGCGATCGCGGCGGACTCGGCGGCCCACTTCCGAACAAGCGCCTCCGCGGCAGCAACGTCACCGTTGGTCCCCACCCGCACGATCCGGAAGTCATGCTGGAGGAAGGTCACGTGCTCGTCGTAATCACGGTCTGATCCGGTCAGGCTGACGTTGACAACGAGTGCGGGCTTGGCCACTGGCATCTTGACTCCTTGGGTTGGTGCAGCAGCCGGGCGGCGTGTGCTCAGACCATCGCCGAGGAGTCGATCTCCGGATGGTCGACCATGAAGTCCAGCAATCGGCCGGCGTAGCTCTCGAACGGCGGGCACTCCAGCCCGGTCCCGGCGAGGTCAGCGATCGTGTTCGCGGTGGAGTAGGTGGTCGAAGAGGCGAAGTAGTCCAGCAGTTCGGCCGGCAGTCCGAGCAAGCGCTCCAGCCCCGGCACCGAGCCGAGCACGGCCCGGGTGATACCCAGCGGCAGCGGCACCCAGATCACCCGCTTGCCCAGGTGGCGGGCGAAGACATTGGCGACCTGACGGGCAGTCGGCGGGTTCGGGTCCGTGAGGGCGTAGGTCCGCCCGACCGACCGGTCGAGCACGGACAGCTGGTCCATCGCCTCGATGACGAAGTCCCTGGGGACCAGGGACGTCTTGACGGAGTCGCCAACAGCGGGGAGCGCAGCCACGCGGGGTTGTCTGCGCAGGAACGCCGCCACGAAGTAAGGGCCGTCGTACTTCTGGGTCTCGCCGGTGCGTGAGTCGCCGACGACGATCCCCGGTCGGTAGACCGTCGCCGGCAAGCCGTCCGCCATCGCGGTGCGGACGAGCATCTCGGCTTCGAACTTCGTGGACTCGTAGTGGTTGTAGAAGGTCTGCCCCTCATCGAGAGCATCCTCGGTGAACTCACCCTGGTACCGCCCGCTGACGTAGCACGTGCTGACGTACTGCAACCTGCTGAACTGCGGGCGCGACCGGCAGAACTCCAGGACCCGCGCCGTCCCACCGACATTGACCCGGCGGGCTACCCCTTCGGCGACCGTCAGGTCATAGATCGCCGCCAGATGCCACACCTCGTTCACCTCCCCAAGGACATCGCGAGCCGCCGGATCGATCCCCAGATCCTGGGCTGTGATGTCGCCCTCCACCAGCTCAACCCGGTGGAGCGTGTGTGGATGAGCGGCCTCAATCTCGCGGACTCGACGCTGCGCCGTCGCCAGGTGCTGCGGCTGGACCACGCAGATGGCCCGAACCCCCTCGCGACGTGCCAGCAGGCGGGGAAGCAGGGCAGAGCCGAGAAACCCAGGGAAACCGGTCAGCAGCAGCGCAGCCACGCGAACCGCCTCCTCGAGGTCTTCGGCCGAAGCCCGACGCCCAAGGCTTGGATCCGCACGAGGGCGATGCGAACATCGTCGACTCTAGCGCTCCTCGGGTCGCGTCCCAGCCTCGCTGTCGATGACGACGGACGCAGGTTCGCCGCAACAGCCGCCCAGCTGCCGAGGAAGAACCCACGCCCGTGGGTGCCGGAGTTGGCGATGGCGATGGCGAGCATCTCCAAGACGTTCGTGGCGCCGAGGTGCTGCTGCTGTCCGACTGGCGCCGCTGAACACCGCTTTCGACAACTCGTCAGCTCACCTTGTTCGAGAACAACACACCGATCTTGCAGGTCCTGACCAGCGACCTGTCGGCCACCGACGCATCGCTGCTGTGCTGGCTACGGGCCCGCTGGCGGATCGAGAACATGTTCAAGTACGCCGCCGAGCACAACGGCATCGACACTCTCGCCGACTACGGCATGGCCCTTGCACCGGACACCCGCGAGGTTCCCAACCCAGCCCGCCTCGAGGCCCGCAAGACGGTCGCCGCGGCCGAGGCCAACCTGATCGCAGCCGAACGTGCGCTCCCGCAGCTGCTCGCCGGAGAGGGGTCGCCGAAGCAGATGAACGCCGCGCTCCCCAAGATCCACAAGCAGATCCAGACCGCCACCCGCGCGCTAGAACAAGCCAAGACCGCACTGCCACCGATACCGGCCAAGATCGCCGCCACCGACCTGGACCCCGGCGCCCAACGGGCCCGCCCCAGGCTGGAACGCCGCGGCCTACAAATGGTGCTGCGGCTGTTGGCGTTCAACGCCGAAGCGTGGCTCGCCGAACACCTCAACGCCTACTTCACAAGCGTCATCTGGTTGCCATCCGCCGCTCTGTGCTGGGCCTGCCCGCAGGGCAGGATGGCAAAGTCGCTGGTGCCGAGCGCCGACGGGGAAGGACCCCGAGCACGCGTGTCGTGACAGCTCGCGCGACATGCCTGCTCCAACTGACCGCGGAAGGTCCGCCCATGCAGACAGCCCCCGTCACTGGCGCCTCGAGCGGCATCGGCCTTGCCACCGCGGTGACTCTCGCCCGGTCCGGCTACGCGGTCACCGCAACCGTCCGTTCCCACGGCTCCGCCACGGCCCTTCGCGACGCGGCGACGGAGGCGGGCGTCGACCTGGACGTCGCGCTGCTCGACGTTACCGATCCAGCGTCGGTCGACGCCGCGGTGTCGGGGGTACTCGCGCGGCACGGCCGACTCGACGTCCTCGTCAACAACGCCGGACGCGGCCGCGTGGGCACCACCGAACGCGTCAGCGTCGAAGACCTGCAGGCGACCCTCGACGTCAATCTCATCGGCGTGTGGCGGATGACGAAGGCGGTGCTGCCGCACATGCGCACCAAGCGGTCCGGGCGTATCGTCACGGTCTCCAGCATCGGCGGCCTCGTGGCCCAACCGTTCAACGACGCCTACTGCGCGGCCAAGTTCGCCGTCGAGGGAATGATGGAGGCGCTGGCTCCGGTAGCGGCCGAGTTCGGGATCGCGGTGGTGCTCGTCGAACCGGGCCCGGTTGCCACGAGCTTCGTGCAGAACGTCGGCGCGCTCGGCGACTCCGACGACCCGTACCTGCCGCTGCTGCAGACCTACCTCACGAACACTGCCGCTATCTTCGAGCGCGCGCAACCGCCGCAGGAGGTCGCCGACGTGGTGCTGACCGCACTGACCAACGAGAGCCCTGCGCTGCGCTACCAGACATCTCCCGACGTCACGGAGCGGGCGGCCGCCAAGCTCGCGGACACCACGGGGTCGGCTGCGCTGGCGAGCGCCCGTACCCGGCTCGCCCCGGCGTAGCGGGCCAGGTCCCGTCAGGCTCAGTCCCAAACGATCGACGACGTAGGTCGCCGCGTGGGCGCACAGAAGGGGCCTGACCCGACCACGCCCTGCCGGCTCTCGCGCTCCACGTCACGTGCCCTGCAACGGCACGTAGGTTCGGTCCTTCCGGACGCCCGACCACGCCGAGCGTGTCGGTTCGGGGGTTAGCCCGCAAGCCTGTCGGCTAACGCGAGGGCGAAGGCGGTGACTGTCTCTGCGTCCTCGCTCGTGGTCAGGATCGCCACGGACACTCCGACGTCCGGCTGCCGGATCGTCTTGGCGGACCACGTGGGCCATGAGCCTCCGTGGGAGACCGTTCGCCGCCCTGCGTGTTCGAAGATGCGGACGCCCCAGGCATAGTCGAGTGGTGAGCCGTCATCGAGCTCACCCGGCTCCTCGGCGAGCGCGTGGACGGCGCTGCCGAGAGCCAGCCCGTTCATGGCGTCGTTCCATCGACGTAGGTCCCGAGCAGACAGCCACAAGCCGCCATCGCCGACCGTGTTTGGTGGTGGCGCTGCCCCGGAGGTCACCGGGCATGGGTCCGCCCAGCCTCGCCGTGGGCAGGCCGAGCGAGACGAACGTGCTGTCGGCCAGTTCCTCGACAGGACGCTTACCAGTGCGGCTCAGCACCTCGGCGAGGCGGAGGTACCCGACGTTGCTTTAGCGGTAGGTGGATCCTGGCTCAGTGAGAAGCCGGGAGGTGGCGCGAAGGCGGGACACGACTTCCGCGTTCCCCCGATCCCCGCCGTCCTGCAGATCGTCGGCTTGTCCCGAGGTGTGGTGGATCAAGTGCCGGAGCCGCACCCGACCACCCCCTTCGGGCAACCCATCGATGTAGTGCGCCACCACCTCATCCGGATCGACCAGACCTTCAACCCGCCTGCCGCGCCGCAAGCATGCCGATGACCTGCTTCGCGATCGGGCGCGGCATACATCACCGTGTCCACACCGAGATCGACGTCTGCTCCAAGGCGGCCATGCCCAACCTCGGCACTCGACCCATCCGCTGCTCGGACCGCCACCGCATGAGGCGACAGTGCGAGCGGCGATGCATCCACCGCCGATCGCAACATCCGCGCCGTCGCCTCGGTCACCCGCGCATACTGCCGGTCCGCTCATGGCGGGCCGACCGCGATCGGTTCGGCGCTGCCTTTGTCCGGGTCAGGAATCGGTCCATGCACTGAGCAGGAATCCAACACCGGGGGGCTGTTGTGGATCTGCCGCTACTTGAGGACGACCTCGATTCCCGCGAGTTCATCGAGCCTCGGAGCGTCATCGATCGCACGGACTTGCCGTCCCGCTTGGTGTTCTGCTTCTTCACCGAGATGATCGACAAGATCGCGCCCCGTGCGGACGCACGCCTGGTCGAGACGTTGATGTGGGCGCACGGCCCGCATCACGTGCTGGAGATCGAACATCGAGGCGAGCGCCTTGCGGTCGTTCACGCCGGAGTCGGTGCACCGCTCGCCGGAGGACTGCTCGACGAAGTGATCGCGCTCGGTGGACGGGAGTTCGTCGCCGCTGGAGGCGCAGGCTCCCTGGTGCCGGACCTGGTGATGGGTCACGCGGTTGT
>DATCDE010000300.1 GCA_036510875.1 Actinomycetes bacterium | reverse complement strand
CGGGGACCCGGGGGACGAGGAGTGCGTGCTGGTCACGGCCCGGCTCGACGGCGAGGTGCGCGGGCTGCTGTCGTTCGTGCCGTGGGGTCGAGACGGGCTGTCGCTGGACCTGATGCGCCGCGACCAGACCGCCGACCCGGGGCTGAACGAGCTGCTCATCATCGAGGCCCTCGAGCAGGCGGGCCGGCTCGGGGTGCGCCGGATGTCGCTGAACTTCGCGGTGTTCCGCAGTGCGTTCGAGCGCGGCGAGCGGATCGGGGCCGGACCGCTGACCAGGGCCTGGCGCCGGGCCCTGCTGTTCGCCTCCCGGTTCGCCCAGATCGAGTCGCTGTACCGGTTCAACGCCAAGTTCCGGCCGGTGTGGGAGCCCCGGTTCATCCTGTACTCGGCGGTTCTCGGTCTGCCCCGGCTGACCGTCGCCTACCTGGAGGCCGAGGCGTTCATCTCCCGGCCGCGGCTGACCTTCTGGCGGGCCCGCGTCCGGAGGGCCGCGGCGGCCACCCGGCCCGCCTAGAGTGACCGCCATGGCCCACGTCGCGGAGCCCGCCGGTCTGCCGGGGTCCTTGCGCGGGTTGGGCCGCGCGCTGGTCATGGGCGTGCTCAACGTGACCCCGGACTCGTTCAGCGACGGCGGCCGGTTCCTCGACCCGGACGCCGGGATCGCCCGCGGGCTCGCCCTGCGGGACGCTGGCGCCGACCTCGTCGACGTGGGTGGGGAGTCCACCCGCCCGGGCGCCAGCCGGGTCCCGGTCGAGGAGGAGCTGCACCGGGTGCTGCCGGTGGTCACCGCGCTGGCCGCCGAGGGGGTCCCGGTGAGCATCGACACGATGCGCGCCGAGGTGGCCGAGCAGGCGCTGGCGGCCGGCGCCGTCGTCGTCAACGACGTCAGCGGGGGGTTGGCTGACCCGTCTGTGCTCCGCGTCGTGGCGCAGGCCCGCGTGCCGTACGTGGTCATGCACTGGCGGGGGCCGTCGACCGTCATGGACGACCTGGCCCGCTACGGGGACGTCGTCCACGACGTGCGGGTGGAGCTGGCCCGTCGGCTGGACGGCGCGATGGCCGCGGGGGTCGACCCGGCCTACGTCGTGCTGGACCCCGGCCTCGGGTTCGCCAAGGACGCCCGGCATAACTGGGCGCTGCTGGCGCACCTGGACCAGCTGGGCGTGCTCGGCCGGCCGCTGCTCGTCGGAGCGTCCCGCAAGCGGTTCCTCGGCTCGCTGCTGGGCGGGTCGGCGGCGCCGCCGCCCCCCGAGCGGGACCCCGCCACCGCCGCGGTGTCCGCGCTCGCGGCGGGGGCCGGGGTGTGGTGCGTACGCGTGCACGAGCCGGCCGCCAGCCGCGACGCTGTGCTGGTGGCCGCCGCGTGGCGGGACGCCGCGCTGGAACGGCGATGAGCACTGCGGCTTCGGCCGTGGAGGCGGCCAACACCGCGCTGTACACGGCATTCGAGACCGGGGACCTCGACCTGATGGGGTCGCTGTGGACCGATGCGGCGGAGGGTCCCGCGCACTGCGTCCACCCCGGCTGGTCACCGCTCACGGGCCGGTCGGAGATCCTGCGCTCGTGGGCGCTGATCATGGCGAGCACCGCGTACGTCCAGTTCATCATCACCGACGTCGAGACGGTCCTGCTCGGCGACGTCGCTGTGGTGACCTGCACCGAGAACTCGTTGTCCGGCTCGGAGGACGGCTCGACGCTGGCCGGCGGGCACACCGTCGCCACCAACGTGTTCCTGCTCAGGGACGGCGTCTGGCGGATCTGGCTGCACCACGCCTCGCCGGTTCTCGGCCAGCTGGCCGACGGCAAGCCGGACGACGACAGGGAGGGGCAGTGACCACTCCGCGGGACACCGTGACCTTGACCGGGCTGCGGGCCCGGGGCCGGCACGGCTGGTTCGAGCACGAGCGGGTCGAGGGCCAGACGTTCGTCGTCGACGTCGAGCTCACCTTGGACACCAGTGCCTCGGCCGCCTCCGACGACCTCGCCGACACGGTGGACTACGGGACCCTCGGCTCCGCGGTCGTCGCGGTCGTGGAGGGCGAACCGGTGCGCCTGGTCGAGACGCTGGCCGACCGGATCGCCGCGGTCTGTCTGGCCGACCCGCGGGTGGCGTCGGCCCGGGTGTGCGTGCACAAGCCGGAGGCGCCCATGGCGGTGCGCTTCGAGGACGTCGCCGTCACGGTCGTGCGGTCCCGGTGAGCCGGGCCGCGCTGGCCCTCGGGTCGAACCTCGGCGATCGCGCCGGCCTCCTACAGGGCGCGGTCGACGCGCTGCTCGCCGTCCCCGGGGTCGCCGCCGTGGCCGTCTCGCCGGTGTACGCGACCGAGCCGGTCGGCGGCCCGGCCGGCCAGCCTCGGTACCTCAACGCGGTCCTCGTCGTGGACACCGGCCTCGAACCGCTGGACCTGCTGCGGCACTGTCACGACGCCGAGCAGGCAGCCGGTCGCGAGCGCAGCGTGCGCTGGGGGGCGCGCACCCTCGACGTCGACCTGCTCGCGGTGGGGGCGACCACCTGGTCGGACGCCGACCTGCAGCTGCCGCATCCGCGGGCCCACGAGCGGGCGTTCGTGCTCGTCCCGTGGGCGGACGTCGACCCCGGCTTCGTGCTGCCGGGGCACGGCCGCATCGCCGACCTGGCGGCGGCCGCCGACCGCACCGGACTGCGGCCGGAACCCGGCGCGGCCCTGAGGCTGGGCCGATGAAGCCCACGACCTGGCGGCTGCTGCTGGGCACCGTGGCGGTCTCCGCCGCGCTCGGCTGGGCGGTGTTCCGGGTGTGGGAGTCGACCCGGTCCGAGCTGCCCAACCTGCCGTGGTCGGCCCCCGTCGTCATCGGGGTGTTCGCGGTCGCGGTGTTCTTCACCGCGCTGCGGCTGCGGCCGCGGCTGCAGCGGCGCCCCGGGCACAAGCCGCTGCACCCGTTGGTCGCGGCCCGGTACGCCGCGCTCGCGCTGGCCACGTCGCGGACCGGCGCGGTGCTCATGGGGGTGTACGGCGGCTACCTGGCGCTCGTGCTCACCGACCTGCAGACCGACTACCGCCGCCGGGCCGCGCTCGCCGCCGGGGTGTGCGTGCTGGCCGGTGCCGCGCTCGTGGGGGCCGGGCTGCTGCTCGAGCGCGAGTGCAAGCTGCCGCCCGAGCCGCCCGAGGACGCCACGCCGGCGGGCGGCTGACCGGGGGCTTCAGGCCCTGGCCACCGTGTCCACGTCGACGGCCGCCGGGTGCGTCGCGCGGGCGTCCGCCTCGACCGAGCGCCGCAGCGCCTCGTGCAGCACCGAGGGGGTGAGCACCCCGAGGTAGCGGTCGCCGTCGAGGACGGCCACCCAGCCGGCGTCCTGCTGGAGCATCTCGGCGAACGCCGCCTTCAGTGAGCTGTCCACGTCGACCCAGGCCTGCATCCGGCGCACCCGGTCGGCCACCGTGCCGCCGTCCAGGGTGTCGCGTCCGACCCAGCCGCGCAGCCGACCGTCCGCGTCGAGGACGACGGCCCAGCGTGAGCCCTCCCGGTCGAGCCGCTCGGCGACCCGCGCGCAGTCATCGTCCGGGCCGACGACCGGCGGGTGCTCCAGGTCCTCGGCCCGGATCGGCGTGACCGCCAGCCGCTTGAGCCCGCGGTCGGCGCCCACGAAGTCCGCAACGAAGGGGGTGGCCGGCCGGCCCAGGATGGTGGCCGGGCTGTCGTACTGCTCGAGGTGCCCGCCCTGGCGCATAACCGCGATCCGGTCGCCGAGGCGCACCGCCTCCTCGACGTCGTGGGTCACGAACACCACGGTCTTGCCGAGGTCGCGCTGCAACCGGTGGAACTCCACCTGCAGCCGGTCCCTGGCGATCGGGTCGACCGCGCCGAACGGCTCGTCCATGAGCAGCACCGGTGGGTCGGCGGCCAGCGCCCTGGCCACCCCCACCCGCTGCCGCTGCCCGCCGGACAGCTCGTTGGGATAGCGCCGGGCGTGGGCGGCGGGGTCGAGGCCGACCAGCTCGAGCAGCTCGGCGGCCCTGGCCCGCGCCCTGGCCCGGCCCCAGCCGAGCAGTGACGGCACGGTCATCACGTTGGCCTCGATGGTCTGGTGCGGGAACAGGCCGACCTGTTGGATCACGTAGCCCATCCGGCGGCGCAGCTGGACCGGGTCAACCCGCGTGACGTCCTCGCCGGCCAGCAGGATCCGGCCGCTCGTCGGCTCGACCAGCCGGTTGATCATCCGCATGGTCGTGGTCTTGCCGCAACCGGATGGACCGACCAGCACGCTCAGCTCGCCGGGGGCGACGTCCAGCGACAGGTCCTGCACCGCGACCGTGCCGTCGGGGTAGCGCTTGCCCACCGACTCCAGCCGGATCATGGGGCCGGCGGGCACCTCAGCGGTAGCGTCCACTGGTGCCTCCGAACCCGTGGTTCTCCTGGGCCTGGGTCTCGACGCACTGGAGCGACCTGTGGGAGGCCGGCGTCGAGCACGTGACGATCACCGTGGTCGCCGTGGCCGCCGCGCTGGTCATCGCGTTCCCTCTCGCTCTGGTGGCGCGCCGCTTCCGGCGCACCGAGGCACCCATCCTCGCCGTCGCCGGCGTCCTGTACACCATTCCATCGTTGGCGCTGATCGGCGCCCTGTGGCCGGTGTTCGGGCTGAGCCCGCTCACCGTCGAGGTCGCCCTCGCCACCTACGCCGTGCTGATCATCGTCCGCAACTTCATCGCGGGCCTCGACGAGGTCCCCGCCGACGTCGTGGACGCCGCCCGGGGCATGGGCTTCGGGCGGACCCGGCTGCTGTGGCGGGTCGAGCTGCCGCTGGCCCTGCCGGCCGTGCTCGCGGGCGTCCGGATCGCCACCGTGTCGACCATCGGCCTGGTGACGATCGGCGCGCTGGTCGGCTACGGCGGGTTCGGCGACCTCATCTACACCGGGTTCCAGCGCAGCACCGGCCGCGCGCAGATCATGGCGGCGTCGCTGTGCTGCGTGCTGCTGGCCGTCGTGGCCGAGCTGCTGCTCCTCGGCGTGCAGCGCTGGCTCACGCCGTGGACCCGCCGCCGCTCGGAGGTGACGGTGTGATCGCGCAGGTGTGGGCCTGGCTCACCGATCCCGCGCAGTGGAGCGGCCCGAACGGCATCCCGGTGCGGCTGGCCGAGCACCTGCAGATCTCCGGCTTCGCCATGCTGCTCGCCTGCCTGGTGGCGCTGCCGGTAGCCGTGTGGCTGGGCCACGTCGGGCGCGGCGGGTTCCTGGCCATCAACGTGGGCAACGTGGGGCGGGCGATCCCGACGTACGCGCTGCTGGTGATCTTCGCGTCGATGGACCCGATCGGGGTGGGAGAGAAGGCGGCCGTGCTGGCCCTGGCGGTCTTCGCGCTGCCGCCGCTGCTGACCAACACGTATGTGGCCATGCGCCAGGTGGACCCCGAGGTGAAGGACGCCGCCCGGGGCATGGGCATGACCGGCGGCCAGCTGCTGCGGCGGGTC